>JBDTPR010000508.1:0-5316 GCA_039932635.1 Candidatus Solibacter sp. | reverse complement strand
TGGAAGGAGTGCACGGTGGAGTTGAAAGAAGGCGGCGGTTGGACGGTGCACTATCCGGGCGGGGCAACGGGGGGCGGGACGATTGTCAGTTTTCAACCCAAGCGAGAGTTGGTGATCCACGCGATGGCGCCGGAGAAATTCCCCGAGGTGCGTCGTGTAGGGACGACCGCGGCGTTCGGCTTCGAAGCAGTGGGCGAGAAGACGCGCGTCACGCTGACGCAGACCGGATGGCGGGAGGGCAAGGAGTGGGACGAGGCCTATGAATACCTGGCGGGGGGTAACGCGCAACTGCTGGGACAGTTGAATTACCGCTTCGTCAACGGGCCGATTCCGTGGGATAAGAAGTAGCGTATAGTAAGCGTATTCCGATGCGCTACCTGCCCCTATTTCTATTGGTGCTGCCGCTGTGGGCGGCCGATTACGATGTGCTGATTCGCAACGCGCGGGTGATCGACGGCACCGGCAACGCGTGGCTGCGCGCCGACGTGGCGGTGAAGGACGGGCGCATCGCGCTGGTGGGCAAAGTGCCTGCCGCGGCTACTGCGACGCGGACGATCGATGCGCGCGAGCGCGTGGTGGCGCCGGGTTTCATCGACGTGCATACCCATGTGGAAGGCGGGGTGGAGCGGAATCCGCGCGCCGATAATTTTCTGCTGGACGGCGTGACCACGGTGATCACGGGCAACTGCGGCTCTTCGGAACTGAATCTTTCGGCGTGGTTCGATAAGTTGGCGAAGCTCGGGCTGGGCATCAACGTGGGCTCGCTAGTGGGGCACAATACGGTGCGGCGCGAGGTGATGGGCGCGGTGAACCGGCAGGCGACGGCGGAGGAGACCGCGCGCATGCAAGCGCTGGTGGACCGGGCGATGCGCGAGGGCGCGGTGGGGTTCTCCACGGGGCTGGAGTATGTGCCCGGGATTTATTCGAACACGGCGGAAGTGGTGGCGCTGGCGAAGGCCGCGGCAGCGTATGGCGGCGTGTACACCAGCCACATGCGCGACGAGGGGATCCACGAGATCGACGCAATTAATGAGGCGGTAAGTGTCGGCAGGGAAGCCGGCATGAAGGTGGAGATTTCGCATTTGAAGATTGACCGGCGGAGCGTGTGGGGCGCGAGCGACCAATCGCTGGCGTTGATCGAGAAGTACCGGCGGCAGGGAGTGGATGTGGTGGCCGATCAGTACCCTTACGATCGCGCAGCGACCAATCTGGGGATACGGCTGCCGGGGTGGGCGCTGGCCAACGGGCAGATCAAGCAGCGATTGGCGGAGCCCGAGACGCGGCGCAAGATCGCGCAGGAGATGAAGCAGAATCTGGAAACGATGGGCGAGCCCGATTACGGCTTCGCGACCGTGGCGCGCTTCGCCGCGACCCCGGCGTACGAGGGCAAGACAATTTCGGAGGTTAACGCGTTGAAGGGCCGCGGGCCGGGGGTGGACAACGAAATCGAGACGATTTTCGACTTGATGAACGCGGGCGGGGCGTCGATGATTTACCACCTGATGGGCGATGTCGATATCGAGCG
This sequence comes from Candidatus Solibacter sp., assembly GCA_039932635.1. Taxonomy (GTDB): domain Bacteria; phylum Acidobacteriota; class Terriglobia; order Bryobacterales; family Bryobacteraceae; genus Solibacter. The sequence continues at coordinate 3,791 of JBDTPR010000508.1, read as the reverse complement.
CTTCATGCGCTACCCGTTCACGGCGATTGCGAGCGATGGCGGGGTGACGGAGCTCGGCGTGGGCAATCCGCACCCGCGATCTTATGGGACGAATGCGCGCGTGCTGGCGGAGTATGTGCGGGCGCGCGGCGTGCTGACGCTGGAGGACGCGATCCGGCGGATGACGTCGCTGCCGGCGCGGACGTTCAGCCTGCGGGATCGCGGACTGGTGCGCGAGGGGCTGGCCGCCGACCTGGTGTTGTTCGACCCGGCGCGGGTGCAGGACAAGTCGACTTACGCGCAGCCGCACCAATACTCGCAGGGCTTCGACGTGGTGCTGGTGAACGGGCAGATTGTGGTGGACGGGGGCAAGCTCACAGCGGCCCGGCCCGGACAGCCGTTGCGTCACAAGCAGTAAGCGCTGCGCTCTTGTTAGACTGGGGTTTCCCCAATGCCTTCGCCTCCTGCCAACCGCTCCAGTGCGGCGCCTGCGCCCGCTGTCACGCTCGAGTCTGGGTGGTTGCATCCGGTAGTGCTCGCGCTCACGGCGCTGGCGCTGTTCACGATGTTTACGGCCGCGGTGGGAGACGCCGACACGTGGTTTCATCTGCGCACCGGCGCGTACATCGTACAGAATCACAAGCTGCCCGATCCCGATCCCTTCAGTTGGACGACGTACATGGGGCAGCCCGTCTATGCGGGCGAAGAGGCCACGCGCGATCTCAATATTAAGCACGAGTGGGGCGCGCAGACCATTCTTTACCTGGTGTACGCGGCGGGCGGATTTCCCGGGATGGTGTTGTTCCGCGCGGCGTGTCTGGCAGCCTTCTGTGGAATTGTGGGACGGGTTGTGTGGCGGCGCACCGGGCGCTTCTACCTTTCGATTGGCGCGACGCTGGCCGCTGGGATGATGGCGCGCTCTGTGGCTACCGACCGTCCGTTTGTGATCACTTATCTAATGATGGCGATCACGCTGTGGATTTTGGAACGGCGTCGTCCGTTGTGGCTGCTGCCGCCGCTGTTCGTCGTTTGGGCGAATGCTCACGGCGGGTACTTCATGGGGTGGGTGCTATTGGGCGGCTATTGCGGCGAGGCCTTGTGGCTGCGTCTGCAGAAGCGTCCGCCGGCCGATGAGAAGACGCTGTGGATGGCGAGCATCGCGGCGATTCTGGCGAGCGGGATCAATCCGACGTACTTCAACGTGGTGCCGGGGATGTTCGCCTACCGGCAGAGTTTGCTGCAGCGGTCGCTGAAGGAGTGGCATGCGCCGGACCTGTGGCCGCCGAGCTGGTACAGCGTGCTGTTGGTGGCGGCGGCCGCGGTGCTGTTGTGGCAGGCACGCCGTACGCGCGCCTCGGACTGGCTGCTGTTCGCCGTGTTCGCAGGGCTCTCGCTGATGGCGCAGCGCAATGTGATTCTGGTGGGTCTGATTGCGCCGATCGTAATCGCGTCGTACTTGCCGGAGTGGAAACGCCCAGTGCCGGCGGGCGCGGCGTTCGTCGTGCCGCTGGTGCTGCTGGCAATCGCGGGAGAGAGAATCGCGAGCGGCAATGGGTTTCAATTGGAAGTGGCGGGCTGGCAGTATCCGGCGGGTCCAGTGAAATTTTTGAAGGATCACAATGTTCGCGAGCGGATGTTCAATCTTTACGAATCGGGCGGCTATCTGATGTGGGAGGCGTGGCCGCTGCAGAAGACCTTCGTGGATGGCCGCGCGCTGAATGAGAGCGTTTTCCAGGATTACATGAAGATGGTGTACTACCGGCGCGAGGCGGACGCGCTGCTGGATAAGTATGGCGTGCAGGTGCTGCTGCTGCAGGGCTTCGAATACTGGCGCGGCACGGTTTACCTGTTGAACGCGGTGCTGGCCGATCCCGCGCAGAGCAAGTGGAAGCTGGTGTATCAGGACCGGACGGGGATGGTCTTCATGCGTACGCCGCCGGCAGGCGTACAGGCGCTGAATCCCGAAGAAGTGTTCACCAGCCTGGACGCGCAGTGCACGGAGCACGTGACGCACGAGCCCGGCAAGCCCGGCTGCGCGGTGGGCCTGGCCGACGTCTATACGAAGTTGGGTCGGCGCGATCGGGCTGCCACGTGGCTCGCGGCCTACGAACAGATTCGCAACGGAACCTTCCATGGCGCAGCGCCCCGCTGATTCGAAGAGTAAGACTCGCGAGGCCGCCGGCGCGCCCGGCTGGATTCGTCCGCTGCTGCTTGCGCTGACGGCGGTGCTCATGCTCACGTGGTTCAGCGGCGAGGTGGGCGACACCGACATCTGGCTGCACCTGATGACGGGGAAGCACACGCTGGAAACGAGTGCGCTCACCGTGCCGGACCCGTTCTGCTACACCAGCAACCTGACGAGCGCGGCGTACCCCGGCGAGACGAAGACGCGATATTTCAACCTGACGCACGAGTGGCTGGCGCAGATCATTATGTACGCGATCCACTCGGCGACCGGCTTCCCGGGCCTGGTGCTGCTGCGCGCAGTGCTGCTGATTGCGTTCTGCGGGCTGGTGGGGCTGATGGTGTGGTGGCGGACCGCGGGCTTCTACCGCAGCCTTTTGGCGGCACTGGCCGCGGGGCTGGTGACGATCAACTTCCAACAGAGCCGTCCTTTTCTGGTGACGTTCGTGCTGCTGGCGGTCACGATGGCGATCATGGAGCGGCGGCGCTGGATGTGGGCGCTGGTGCCGATTTTCATCTTCTGGGCGAATTGCCATGGCGGCTATTTCATGGGCTGGGTGATGATGGGCGCCTATTGCGGTGAGGCCTTGATCCGGCGCCTGCGTAAGCAACCGGTGGAAGGCGAACGTCAACTGTGGCTAGCGACGATGGTGACGTTCCTGGCGTCGGCGATCAATCCGAACGGCTTCCGCGTGATCGAAATCATGCTGTACTACCGGGGAAGCTCGATTCAATCGAGCAATCTGGAGTGGCAGTATCCAGCGTTCTGGGAGCCGAGCGGGTATAGCCTGGTGCTGTTCGGATCGTTGGTAGCGATGGCGCTTTCGTGGCGGCGCACGCGTCCGGTGGATTGGATTCTGTATTTCGTCTTCGCGGCGGCCTCGCTGCTGGCGGTCCGCAATACGATTCTGATGGGGCTGGTGGGCGCGGTGCTGTTGGGCGCGTACCTGCCGGATTGGAAACGCGCCTTGCCGGCGGCGGCGGAGTTTGCGATGGCGGGTTTGCTGGCGGTTGGGATCGTACTCGCGGTGCGCGGCGGCAGCGCCTTTCAATTGCGTGCGGCGGAGTGGCTGCTGCCAGTGCGCGCAGCGGATTTTCTGAAGCAGCACAACGTCACCGGACGGATGTTCAATACCTACGAGAATGGCGGCTACCTGGTGTGGCGCCTGTGGCCGGCGCAGCGCGACTACATCGATCCGCGCGGACTTAGCGAGCAGGCATATGCGGACTACGGACGAATGCTTTACTACGCCGATTCCAACGGTGGCAAGAGCGCCGACGAGCTACTGGCGCAGTACGGGATCGAGGTGCTGGTGCTGGATGGGTTCGACCGCTTCACCGGCCGTATACACACGCTCGCGGCGGCCCTGGCAGATCCGAAGCAGACCGAATGGAAACTGATGCAGGCGGACGACCGCAGCATCCTCTTCATGCGCCATCCGCCGCCGGGCGTGCAGCCGCTGAACAGTTTGCAGGCGCTGCAGAGCATCGAGATGCAATGCCAGACGCAGGTGGAGCACGATCCGAAACAGCCCGCCTGCGCGCGTGGGCTGGCCGATTTCTATACGCTGATCGGCGAAAAGCCGCGCGCTACTCAATGGATGACTTTCTATGAATCCCGCGCCCAT
>JBDTPR010000507.1:0-5321 GCA_039932635.1 Candidatus Solibacter sp. | reverse complement strand
AGTTCAGCGGGTGGCCATGCGTGAGGTGGCCGCCATGCGCCAGGTTCAAGCCCATGATGGTGTCGCCTGGCTTCAACACGGCGCCGTACGCCGCCTGGTTGGCCTGCGAACCGGAGTGCGGCTGCACGTTCACGTACTCCGCGCCGAAGAGCTTCTTGGCGCGTTCGCGCGCCAGGTTCTCCACCACATCGGTGTATTCGCAGCCGCCGTAGTAGCGCTTCCCGGGGTAGCCCTCGGCGTACTTATTGGTGAACACGCTGCCGGTGGCTTCGAGCACGGCCTCGGACGTAAAGTTCTCGCTGGCAATCAACTCGAGTTGCCCGTCCTGTCGGGCGGTCTCGTGCTGAATCGCTTCATAGATCTCGGGGTCAACCTGAGAGAGAGTGCGGGACATGCGTTGAGTTTCGGTCATCTCGTTTATCCTTCGGCGCCGGCGGGCACTGCGCCCCGCCGTCATTTTTCCAGTTGGGCGATCTTGGCGACCCGGCGGGCATGGCGGCCGCCGGCGAATTCCGTCTTCAGGAAGATATCGATCATTTCCATCGCCCGGCCTTCATCCATGTACTTCGCGCCCAGTGTGAGCACGTTTGCGTCATTATGTTCGCGGGTGAATTTCACTTCGTCGTCGTTCTGCGCCGGGGCGGCGCGCACCCCATCGACTTTGTTGGCCGCCATCGCCATCCCGATTCCGGTGGAGCACACCAGAATTCCGCGGTCGCTGCGCCCCTGCGCCACATCGCGGCCCACCGACTGGGCGAAGTCCGGGTAATCGCACGAGTCCAGGCTGCCCGTGCCGAAATCGACGACTTCGTAGCCTTCATGGGATAGTTTGACGCGCAGTTGCTCCTTGAGAGAAAACCCGGCATGGTCTGCGCCAATGGCGATCTTCATAAGGGGATAAATTCGAGTTTAACATGTTAGAATTCAGGCCTATGCGCTGGAGCCTGCTGTTCATTCCCACCTTGCGTGAGAACCCCGTCGATGCCGAGGTTCCCAGCCACCAGTTATTGCTGCGCGCGGGCTACGTGCGCCAACTATCCGCCGGTATCTACAGTTACCTCTTCCTGGCGCAACGCTCGCTGCTCAAGATACAGAAAATCGTGCGCGCAGAGATGGACGCGATCGGCGGACAGGAGATGTACCTGCCCGCGCTCAATCCCGCCGAGACGTGGCAGGAGTCAGGCCGCTGGGACGTGATGGGCGACAATCTCTTCCGCCTGAAAGATCGCAACGGGCGCGACCTCTGCCTCGCTATGACGCACGAGGAAGTCATGACCACGATCGCGCGCGGCGAGCTGCGCAGTTACAAGCAACTGCCGCAGATCTGGTATCAGATCCAGACCAAGTTCCGCGACGAGCCGCGTCCGAAATCCGGGCTCCTGCGCGTGCGCCAGTTCATCATGAAGGACTCCTACTCCTTCGACATCGACGCCGCCGGACTCGACGCCGCATACGACAAGCACTACCAGGCCTACTGCCGCATCTTCGAGCGCTGCGGCATCGCGTACACCGTTGTCGAAGCGCACTCGGGGGCCATGGGCGGCAGCCAGTCGCACGAGTTCATGGTGGCATCGAACGCGGGAGAGGATTTCGTCGCCATCTGCAAAGCTTGCGGGTACTCGGCGAATCTGGAGAAGGCCGCGTCCGTGCCCGTGCCGCCCGCGGCGCCGGATCTCGAAGGCGACCTCTCGCCCGAAGAGTTCCATACGCCGGGCCGCAAGACCATCGCTGAAGTTGCCGAGTTCACCGGCCTGCCGGAATCCTCTCAGATGAAGAGTCTCGTCTTGATGGCCGGCGACAAGCCTGTGCTCGTTATGCTGCGCGGCGATCATCAGCTCAGCGAAACCAAGTTCACGGCCAAGGTAGGAGTCGCCGAGTTTCGTCAGGCGCTGCCGCACGAGATCCGCGAATTGTTTGGCGCGGATCCGGGCTCGCTCGGGCCCGTCGGCGTCGCGAACATGCGTATCCTCGCCGACCAGGCGCTTGCCGGACGGCACAATATGATCGCCGGAGCCAATCGCGACGATCATCACCTGCGCAACGTCACTCCCGGCGAAGATTTCCAGGCCGAATTCTGCGACCTGCGCCAGGTGGCTGCGGGCGATGCCTGCACGCAGTGCGGTGCGCCACTCGATGTGGTGAAGACGGTCGAGATCGGCCACATCTTCAAGCTCGGCTACAAGTATTCGGAGTCGATGGGCCTGCGCGTTTTGAACGCCGACGGGAAGGAAGTCACGCCCATCATGGGCTCGTACGGAATCGGGATTGAGCGCATTCTCTGCTGCGCCATCGAGCTCTTTCACGATAAGGACGGCATGACGCTGCCGCGCGCCATCGCGCCCTTCGATGTGGTGATTACGCCGGCCAATTACAAGGATGCGGCGCAGCGGGCGGCGGCAGATAAACTCTACGCCGAATGCCTGGCGCGCGGGCTCGACGCTCTCCTCGACGACCGCGATGAGCGCCCCGGCGTGAAGTTCAAAGACGCCGATCTGGTCGGCATTCCGTACCGCATCACCATCGGCAAGAAGCTCGCGTCGGGCCTGGTGGAATTAGTGGAGCGCCGCACCAAGACGACAGTAGACGTACCGCTCGATCAGGTAGTGCAGAACATCCTGCCGTAGATCAGGCATCCCGGTCCTTTACGAATGAGCGTTCCGCCCGCGAAACCGGCAGACCCTGCCAGGGGCTCTCGAGCACCTCCGGCAGGGTCACACAATTACGGGTATCGCGGCCCTTTCTGATCGGTAAGCGCCTGTAGAAACTCAACGATGGCATCCTCTTCCGCGTCGGTGAGGCCGAGTCTGCCGAGTTCGTCCCGATTCACGTTGGCGAGCACTTCGGGAGCCGGCCACTTCTCCTTAGGAACGTCCCGCGTGTTATAGAAGTGGACGATTTCCTTCAGGGTGCGGAAGTAGCCGTTATGTCCGTACGGCGGCGCGATGCCGACGTTGCGTAGCGTGGAAACCTTGAATCGGCCGTCTTCGGTGTGTCCGAGCCGCGCCCCGAGACCTAAATCCTGCGGTGCGAATTTGGTCGCTTCGTGGCGAGTGTTCTTGGGAATGCCGATGTTGTCGTATGTAAAGTCGGTGAAGGGCGATTTGGGGCCCGACGGGTGGCAGCCCGCGCACCCGGCCTTACCTTCGAACAGCTCAAGTCCCAGTTGCTCTTTCTTTGTAAGTTTTATTTTGCCGGCCAGGTGCTGATCGTAGCGCGAACTGAATTCGTTCACATCGTTCGACCGCTCATACGCTGCGATTGCGTCGGCGATGGAATCGTACGCACTGTTGATTTTCGATGAGTCCGAACATGCCTGGAACGAATAGACCAACCGGAACAGCAAACCATACTGAGCCGAGCATACTTTTTGAACCACCGTCGCCTTATCGGGGTTGTTCATCTCAACCGGATTCAGGAACGGGGCCTTGGCCTGATCCTCCAGCGAAGCCGCGCGGCCGTCCCAAAACTGGCCGCCCACATAAGTCTGCTCCCCGTCGATCAACTGGTAGCCAGGAACCGGACTCCCGAACGCATATGCCGCAGATGGAGGCTTGCGGTTCCCGAAGCGTCCGGGCACCACGCCGCCGATCACCGCCGCATTCGGATCGCCGTTGCCTTTGAAACCGAATTTGGGCAGGTGACAACTGGCGCAGGCCTGGCCCTTGGGCTGTGAGAGATTCGTATCGGAAAAAATGGCCTCGCCTAACTGCTGCTTTAAAGCCGTGAGCACCGGACCCTGCGCCGATGCGACCGTGGTGCTAGCAGTGAAAACAACTGCGATGGCGAGTATTGTGTAATTGACCATGGTGTACCGTAACAAAAGTTACGGTGGAAACAAAGGTCTATTCCCCTGTGAAAATTCGGAAAATGTACCAGTACGTCATAGCGGCGTTCCGTCCGGCTGACGCTTGGCCAGCGTGTAAGAAGTGTGGAACCGAAATCGGGAAATCCATGCACCGACTTCAGGCAGTGCAGCGGCCAGGTTGGCCTGGTTGAGGCGCCTTTTCCGATCTAAAGCATCGCGAGCCGAGTGTCGCGATTCGGGGCGGGGAAGGCCGCATCGATTGCCTCTACATCCGCGGGCGTAAGTTCCCAGCCCGCACCGCCGGCATTCTCGCGCGTGTGCTCGATGTTGCCCGCCTTGGGAATCGTGAAGACGCCATCCAAACGCGTCAGGAAATTCAGAATCACCTGCCGCACGGTCTTCGAGTGGTGCGCTGCGATCTCTGCCAGCACCTTCCCGCCAGGCGAATCGGCACGCGGAAACTTCTCCCTTCCGAACGGCGTGTAAGCCACCACCGCGATACCTTGCGACTGGCAGTACGGAATTAGTTTGCGCTCGATCCCGCGCTCCTTGAGGTGATACAGCACCTGATTCGACGCGAGCTTGTGATTACGCAGCGCCGCCTGCGCCTCGCGCACCTGCTTTACATCGAAATTGCTCACGCCGGTGTAGCGAATCTGCCCCTCGTCGATCAGTCGCTCCATCGCGCGCATGGTCTCGCCGATCGGCTCACTGCTCTCCCAGTGCAGCAGGTAGAGATCCAGATGGTCGGTGCCGAGGCGGCGCAGACTGCGCTCGCAAGCCTTCAGCGTACCGTCGTAACTCGCATTGCCGGGCAGGACTTTGCTCACCAGGAAGACTTCGTCGCGACGGCCTGCGATCGCTTTGCCGGTAATCTCCTCCGCGCGTCCATTGCCGTACATCTCGGCGGAATCGATGTGCGTCAATCCGAGGTCGAGGCCGCTGCGCAGTGCGTCCGCGGCGCGCCGCTCCGCATCCGCCGATCCCTCAATCTCCCACGTGCCTTGCCCGATCAAAGGAACCTGCACGCCAGTCCACCCGAACGCCCGTTTGCTCATCGTCACCTGACATAATAGCGGCATGCCTCGCTCCCTGGTACGCGTGCTTGCGGCGGCACTGTTCGCCGCCGCACTGAGCGCTCAAACTGCGTCCTTTATCGGGTCCGCCGCCTGCAAGTCTTGTCACGCCGAGGTCTACAACCGGTGGAGCAAAACGCGCATGGCTAACGTCGTTCAAGACCCTCGCGTGCATCCCGAAGCCATCCTTCCCGATCTCGCCAAGGCCGACCCTCTCCTCACCTTCAAGAAGGAAGATATCGCTTTCACCTATGGCAGCAAGTGGAAGCAGCGCTACTTCACCAAGGTCGGCAACGACTATTTTCCGCTGCCCGCGCAATGGGACGTCACCCACAAAATCTGGCGCGCTTACTTCGTCCGCGAAGGTACCGATTGGTGGGTGCCGCATTATCCGGCCGACAACATGAAGCGTCCCACCGGACCACTCTGCGATGGCTGCC
>JBDTPR010000506.1:0-5323 GCA_039932635.1 Candidatus Solibacter sp. | reverse complement strand
CTGGCCGCGGGACTGATCTGCTCGGCGTGGCTGCCCATCAATAAGAAGCTGTGGACGGATTCGTTCGCGATGTTTATGGCGGGACTGGATTTCATCGTGTTCGCCATTTTCGTCTGGCTGGTGGACGGTGTGGGCTGGCAGAAGCCGGTGCGTCCGCTGGTAATCTTCGGCATGAATGCGATCGCCGCGTACATGGTGTCGGAAGGGCTCGCGGAGTTGCTGGATGGCGTCAGCGTGGGCGGCGGATCGCTGCAGCACTACATTTACCGCACAGTATTCGTACCGCTGGCATCGCCGGCGAACGCCAGCCTGTTGTACTCGCTGACCTTTGTGCTGGTGGTGTACGCCGTGGCATATCTGATGTACCGGCGGGGCTGGTTCCTGAGGGTATGACCGGCGCGCGCCACCCGGGTAGACCCCATGGTGGCGCTGTGCACCGACGTCCTTACTTCGTTGTGATGTTGACCGAAGCGGAGAAATTTTCCCAGCTCAAGGTCAGCTTCCCCTTATTCCCGCCGGTAGCCGCCAGCGTGTAGCTGAGCTGTTCGACGGGAGCCGCGGGCTTCGTCATGGTCATCTTCACCTTGCCGAGATCCTGCTTGCCATCGTAATCGAGCCCGCCCTGACCGGTCTGCTTGTTCACGATCAACTCCCACGCGGCGGGGTTTGCGATATTCACGAAGAGCGTGTAATCGCCGGCCGGAACCGTGAGGCCGCCCAGATCGAGCGCCACATCGGTGTGCAGCGCGGTCGCTGCGTTCGCGCCGGCGCGCCAGACGGGGTAGTGATCGTCCCCGCCGATCAGGCCATCTTTGGTAAAGATCTTGCCCGTGCGGCCGTTGACCGCAGGCGACGAGTACTTGATCGTGATGTTCTTGCCGCCGATAGCGACGGTCGCCGTCTGGTCTGCCTTGGTAGCACCGAAGGCCGAGACGGAGAGCGCGCCCAGCAGCAATGCGTTGTAAACGATAGTTTTCATAGTTGGTCCTCTTGCGAGGATAGCGCAGAAATTACGGGATGCCGGGTACCGTTACAGGTAGCGCTGCAACCGTCTTCTGCGATAGAGTATCGGACAGTCTGTGATGCTGAATCCCCGTCTGTTCACGCCCCTGGCATGTCTTGCGATGTGCTGTTCCCTGTCCGCGGCTACCGTGCCCTCGTTCGACAAGGATGTCCAACCCATCCTCCAGGCGAAGTGCGTGATGTGCCATGGCGCCACCCCGCAGGGCAAGCTCGATCTGCGCACCGAAGCCGCCGTATTGAAGGGCGGCGCGTCGGGACTCGCCGTGGAACCGGGCGCCTCCGACAAGAGCCTCATCATCACCAAAGTGGTGACGCGCCAGATGCCTCCCGGCAACCTCAAGCTCACCGACAAGGAGATCGACGCGATCCGCCAGTGGATCGATCAGGGGCTCGCCGTCACTGCTCCGGTAGTCGTCACGGAGCACGAAGTCCGCGCCATTTTTCAGGCGCGTTGTGTGCTGTGTCACGGTTCCACAGACCGCAAGGGCGGGCTCGACATGCGCACTCTGGAGAGCCGCTTGAAGGGCGGCAAATCGGGCCCTGGCCTGGTGCCCGGCAAGCCCGACGAGAGCCTGATCTACCAGCGCATCGTCAAGGGGCAGATGCCCCCCGACAAGCTCGCCAAGGAACTCGCCGTCGAACTCCCCACCGCCAGCGAGACCGAAAAAATCCGCGCGTGGATCGCCGCGGGCGCACCGGGCGCGACCCCCATCGTGCTGCCGCCCGACGCCACCGTCAAGGAAGCCGACCGTCAATTCTGGAGCTTCCAGCCGCCTAAGCGCCCCGCCGTTCCGACCGTGAAAAATCAGGCGCTCGTGCGCAATCCCATCGACTCCTTCCTGCTGCAGAAACTCGAAGCCAAGGGCATGAAGTACACGCGCGAAGCTGACCGTCTCGCCCTCATGCGCCGCGCCTATCTCGACGTGACCGGCGTTCCGCCGACCCCCGCGGAGATCGACTCCTATACGAAAGATACTTCGCCCACCGCCTACGAAAAGATGATCGACCGCCTGCTGGCCTCGCCTCGCTATGGCGAACGCTGGGGGCAGCACTGGCTCGATCTCGCCGGCTACTCGGACTCCGAGGGCTTCGGTCAGGACGATGGCGTCCGCCCCTCGGCCTTCCGCTATCGCGATTACGTGATCCGCTCACTGAACGCCGACAAGCCGTACAATCGCTTCCTCACCGAGCAACTCGCCGGCGACGAGATGTCGGACGATTGGAAGAAGGCCAACGGTTCCGTGCCCCCGGAGACGGTGGATCGCCTGGCAGCCACGGGCTTCCTGCGCACCGTTCCCGATCCCACGGATTCCAATGAGCGCGGCCTGATTGCCGAGCGCATGAACGTCCTGGCCGACGAGGTCGAGGTGCTCACCTCCTCCGTCCTCGGCCTCACCGTGGGCTGCGCGCGCTGCCACAATCACAAATACGATCCGATTCCGCAGCGCGATTACTACCGTCTCAGCGCGATCCTTCAGGGCGCCTACGATCCCTACGAATGGAAGGGCCCGAAGAAGCGCGAGCTCGATCTGGGCACCGAAGCCGAGCGCAAAGAAGTCGCCGAGAAGAACGCGCCCGTGCAGGCGGAGATTAAGGCGCTGCAGCAGCAGGTGCGCGATGCCGCCGCGCCCTTCCGCGCACAAGCGCTGGAGGCCGCCCTTGCCGCCGCGCCCGCTGAAGTCCGCGACGCCCTGCGTGCCGCCGCCGCGCTGACCGCCGACAAGCGCGACGAAGCCCAACGCGCGCTGGCCGAAAAGTACAAGGACGCCTTCCTCACCGATCAGGAACTGGGACGCAAGTATCCCGAGCTGCGCACCAAGATGCCGGCCATCCAGAAGGAGCTCGGCGCCGCGCGTGGCAAACTGCTGCCGGTGCCGCACGTCCGCGTGCTCGCCGATAATACCGAGCCTTCGCAGGCGTACCTCCTGCAGCGCGGTGACCCCGTCAACTATGGCGATCCTGTGGAACCGGGCGTGCCCGGAGTCCTCCTAAACGCGGCGTTGAAGCCCTACGCGCCGGTATCGCCGTTCGCCGGCACCAGCGGACGCCGCCTTGCGCTGGCCGACTGGCTCACCCAGCCCGAGCATCCGCTCACCGCGCGCGTGGCCGTGAATCAATTGTGGCTGCGCCACTTCGGGCGCGGCATCGTTCCCAGCGTCTCCAATTTCGGACGCTCGGGCGTGGCCCCGACGCACCCCGAGCTGCTCGACTGGCTGGCCACCGAATTCGTCGCGCAAGGCTGGAGCATGAAGGCCATGCACCGCCTGATGCTGACCTCGCAGGCGTACCGCCAGGCGTCGCGCGTCGATGAGCCCACGCTCACCGCCGATCCCGAGAACGCGCTGCTCTCCCGCATGCCGCTACAGCGCATGGACGCCGAGACGCTCTACGATTCGCTGATCGCCGTGGCCGGACGCCTCGATTCGAAGCTGTACGGTCCCGCCGCAGAAGTCGACGTTCGCCCCGATAAAGAGGTAGTGGTGAAGCCCGGCGCGGATGGCTTCCGCCGCAGCATCTACGTGCTGCATCGCCGCCAAACTCCGGTCTCGCTGCTGGACGCATTCGACCAGCCGGCCATGACTCCCAACTGCACGGAGCGTCGTCGTTCCAACGTGGCCACGCAGGCGCTGCACATGATGAACGGGTCGATGACTTGGGACCTGGCGCGCTACATGGCCGGACGCGTGATCGACGAGGCGGGCGCGGATACCTCAAAGCAAATCGAATTGATTTACCTGCGCACGTACGCGCGCCGTCCGACGGCGGACGAGGTCGGGCTCGGGCAGAAGGCGATCGCAGACTTCCGAAAGGAATGGCCGGCGCGCCTGGCCAAGGACAATGCGGAAGCGCCGCGCGAAGCCAACTCATATTGGCTGGCGCTGGCGAACTACTGCCACGCGCTCATGAACTCGGCGGAATTCAGCTTCATCGATTAAGGGAACAGAATATGGCAAAGGCAACAAGGCGCGATTTCTTCTCCAGCATGGTGGATGGCCTGCACGGCACGGCGCTGGCCACGCTGCTCGGCGCGGACCTCTTCAGCGCCGCGAGCGCGCGCGCCGAGGCCGGCCACATCTACGACCTCAAGCCCAAGGCCCCGCACTTTCCTGCCAAAGCCAAAAGCGTCATTCATCTCTTCATGAATGGCGGTCCCAGCCAGATGGATCTTTTCGATCCCAAGCCCACGCTGAAACGCCTCGCGGGCACGGCCCCGAGCCGCGAACTGAGCTTTGCGATTTCCAACGGCAAGGACGCGGGCACGCTGTTCCCGAGCCCCTTCGAATTCAAGAAGGCGGGCAAGTGCGGCATGGATATCTCCAGCATGCTGCCGCACATTTCGGAATGTGCAGACGACATCGCGCTCATCCGCTCCATGTACGGCGAGCATGCCAATCACGAGCCCGCGCTGTTCCTCATGCACACCGGCCGCACCATCTCCAGCCGCCCGTCGATTGGTGCGTGGGTAGCATACGGCCTCGGCACCGACAATCAGAATCTGCCCGCCTACGTCGTGCTCGACGATCCCAAGGGTCTGCCCATCAACGGTATTTCGAACTGGCAATCGGCGTGGCTGCCGCCCATTTATCAGGGCACGCGCTTCCGCGCCGAGGGCACTCCCGTATTGAATCTGGAACCGCGCGCCGAAGTCCCCGCGCCCCTGGTGGAAGCCGAGCGGAGTCTCCTGCGCAAGTTGGACGAGTCGCACCGCGTGCAGCGTCCGTATCAGCCCGAACTCGACGCGCGCATTTCCAGCTACGAGCTTTCCGCGCGCATGCAACTCGCGGCCAGCGACGCGCTCGACGTCAACAAAGAGACGGAAGCCACGCGCGAAGCGTATGGTCTGAACGATCCGCTGACCGGGTCTTACGGCAAGCGCTGTCTGATGGCGCGCCGCCTGGTGGAGCGCGGCGTGCGCTTCGTGCAGTTGTACATCGAGAGCCAGATTTTCGACACCCACGGCGATTTGCAGGGCGGCCTGGAATACGCCTGCGGCAAGACCGACAAGCCGGTGGCGGCGCTCATCAAAGATCTCAAGCAGCGCGGCCTGCTGGATTCCACGCTGATCGTGTGGGGCGGGGAATTCGGACGCCTGCCCATCTCGCAGGGCGATGGCAAGCCGGGACGCGATCACGGCCCCAGCGGCTTCAGCGTGTGGATGGCGGGAGGCGGCACCAAGGGCGGCACGATCCACGGCGCCACCGACGACATAGGTTTCAAAGCGGTCGAAAACCGCGTCAGCGTTCACGATTTCCACGCGACGATCCTGCACCTGCTGGGCATGAACAATCGCGATCTCTTC
>JBDTPR010000505.1:0-5327 GCA_039932635.1 Candidatus Solibacter sp. | reverse complement strand
CCCGCGGGTTACACTGGTATCTGGTAGAGAGAGTAGGTCTGAGATGCCATCGTTAGGTATGCCCGAACTTCTGGTGATCCTTGGGGTCGCCGTCCTTATGTTCGGAGGTAAGAAAATCCCGGAGCTGGCGAAGGGTTTGGGTGAGGGTATCCGCAACTTCAAAACCTCCCTCAAGGGTGACGACGAGAAACCCGAAACTCCCGTCAAGCCGCCTCCCGCCGTATAGCGCCACCCGCCGGCACTCCCGGGCCGCGCCTCAGCTATAGCCACGCCTATCCCCCCGAGAACTGCGGGCGAAGTGCCACGCCCCTGATCCGCCGCTTTTTAGATTCCTTAACTTCACCCTACAGTTTTGCCTGCTGACCGTCGATATGAACGTTCGTGCGGCACATTAAGCTATTTCCGGTGTTGGCCTTGCTGGCCGCAGGGAGCATCCAGGGTTCGGACAACGCCTCGGACGTCGGAAAAATAAAGGACCTCGGTCTCGAAGCCCTGCTTGAAGTACGCGCCGTTTCAGCTGTACGTCACGACCAGAAGCAATTGGATTCTCCGCGCGACATTTCGGTGATCAGCGGCGACGAGTTGCGTCGCAAGAATTTTCGCACCGTGCCCGAAGCCCTCAACGAAGTCGTCGGCATTCTGGTGCAGGAGACCAATTACGCGGGCGGCTCCCCTATTCTTCGCGGCATGGTAGGCAACCGCATCCTGATTCTGGTGGATGGCGTACGGCTCAACAGCGGCTACTATCGCCTCGGGCCCAATCAGTATCTCAATACCATCGACATCGGACAGGTGGAACGCATCGAGGTGATCCGCGGCCCGGGTAGCGCCCTTTACGGGTCGGATGCCCTCGGCGGCATCATCCACATATTTACCAAGACGCCACGCCCGGAAGAACCCGGTCGCGCCGTTTCCGGAGAACTCTTCACCCGGCTCTCCAGCGCCGATCACGGGATCTCATCGCGCGCGCGGATGACCGCCGGCTGGAACAAACTCACGGCTACCGGAGGCGTAGGCGGCAACAATTTCGGCGATCTGCAACCCGGCGGCAGCGCGCCGCGCGTCCGGGACTCGGGCTATTCCGAACTCGACGGGGACATGCGCTTCGTCTATGCGCCCGATAGCCGCCAGCGCGTCACATTCTCGCTCGCGCGCGTCCACCAAAGCGATGTCTGCCGCACCGATGTGATGCTCTCCGGCGCCAACCTGGAGTACTGTTGGGACGGCACCCGGCGCGACATAGCCCATCTCGACTACCGCTTGGAACATGTCTCTCGCCTGGTGAACTGGGTGGAAATCCAGGGCCGCTACCAGACCCAATGGGAAGATCTCAATACCGTTGCCAGTGCCTCGCCCGCCGTGCGCTCGCACTATTTCGACCGTACCCGTACGCGCGGGGTCACGCTGGAAGCCGGCACAACGCTGAGTTCGCACCACGTCCTGACCTATGGCGCCGATCTAGACTTCGACAGCTTGACCAGCTCGCGCCAGGATCACAATTCACTCACCGGCGTGACCCGCGGACTCCCTGGCAATGTGCCCAACGGCAGCACGTACGCCAATCTCGCTGCCTTCCTCCAGGACGAGATCCGCATCGCCGGCCCCCTGTCTCTAAACCTGGGAGGCCGTTACTCCACCGTCTCCATACGAGGTCTCTTGAGCGACCCCGGCACGGGCGCCTTAAGCATCGACAACCACTTGCACGACCTCACCGGGGATGCGTTTCTCTCGCTTGCGGCAGGGAGCCACACGCGTCTTTACGCGGGTTTTTCGCAAGGCTTCCGTGCGCCCAATATCAATGACGAAGGCTTCCTGGGAGTCTCCGGGCCCCGCTTGGAGGTTCCCAACCCGGCGCTGCGTCCCGAGAAAAGCAACACCTGGGAGTGCGGGGTGAAGTTCGCCCACCGCCGTTTCAGCGGCGCCGCGTCTTACTTCTTCACCCAGTATCGCGGTCTGATCGATCGGGCGGCGTCCCGCTTCGGCGGTCATTCTTTTCTCGACCTGAATGGCAATGGAGTGCAGGACCAGGGTGAACTCAACGTCTACCAGCGGGCCAACATCGGCCGCGCGCAAGTCTACGGAGGCACCGTGGAAGGCGAATGGCGAATCGTTGACAACTGGTCGTTGTACGGCAACCTGGCGTGGACTCGCGGCGACGACACGGCCAACCACACTCCGCTCACCCGCATTCCGCCTATGAAAGGCGTCCTGGGGCAGCGCTGGCGCCGCCGTGGCGGCTCCCTTTGGGCGGAGGCCTACACCATCGTGGCCAGCGCGCAGCGCCGCCTTTCCCCCGCCGACCGCAGCGATACGCGCATCCGCCAAGGCGGCACTCCTGGTTTCGCTACCGCCAACATTCGCGGCGGTATTGCCGCCGGACCGCTTGGGACCGTGACCCTGGCACTGGAGAATCTCACCAACAAGAACTACCGCTGGCACGGTTCGGGAATCGATGCGCCCGGAATCAACCTGGTTCTCGGTATCACACGCAGCATCCCATGAAGCCTTCCCGAAGTACGCAGCTCGGCTGGCTGGCCATGCTACTGATTCTGGTTTGTAGTCAGCAAACTCGAGCTGGAGCGGAATTCAGAGGAGCGGTGGCAGGCGAGTATGCCATCAAAGCGGTATTCCTCTACAACCTGGTCAAATACACGGACTGGCCACCGGCATCCTCGCTCTCCGCGACCGACCTGCCGATTGTGGTGGCGGTGGTCGGCGACGACCCTTTCAGCCACTCCCTCGACGAGGCGGTCAAAGACCGCACTGTTCGCGGGCGTCCGATCCAGATCGTGCGGACCAACGATCCCAGGTCGATCACGAACCTCCACGTCGCCTTCCTCAACACCTCGGGCGATTCCGCCCGCGTCAACGAACTGGTCCAGTCCCTGACGGCGCGCAGCGTGTTGACGGTGGGCGATAGCGACCGCACCGCCCAGGCTGGCGTTGCCGTCAACTTCGTTATGGTGCAGGGCAAGGTACGTTTCGACATTAACCAGAATGCCGCCAAACGCTGCAAAATCGAGCTCAGCTCGCAACTCCTGAAGCTGGCCAGGCACGTGATGGAAGCGGAAAACTGACATGAATACTCCGCAAGCTTCGCGCATACGCACTAAACTCACCGTCTCACACATGGTCAGTTGCGTAATCGCGCTCTCCCTGGCCTGCGGCGCCTTTGTGGTGTGGGAATACCTCATTTACCGCTCGACGCTGCGCGATGCCGTCGCCATCCAGGCGCAGATCGTAGGCGCCAATGCTACGTCGGCGGTACTCTTCGGCGATAACAATTCCGCCGCCGCCACATTGGCCGCCCTGCGCGCTGAACCGGCTGTCGAACGGGCCTATATTTACGATCGTGCCGGCAACGTCTTCACCCGTTATTTGCGCCAGAACGTGGGTACGCCGCGCGACCCGCCGGCACCCAAGGGCGAGGGAGATCAATTCATGGGCGGCCGCACGATTCTCACCCGGCGCCTGCTCAGTGAGGGCGAAATCGTGGGTTCCATCTCCATCTATGCCGGACTTGATGGAGTGCGCCGCCGCCTGCTCGAATACCTGGGCATTACGGCCCTCGTGCTGGCTGCAGCATGCCTTGCCGCCCTGGCGACTTCCAACCGCCTGCAGCGCCGCATCTCGGACCCTATCCTCGAGCTCGCGCGCGTCGCCCAGGCAATCGCGGACACGCAGGATTACACCCTCCGGGTCAACCTCGATTCCGATGACGAACTAGGCATCCTGGGCAACCGTTTCAACACCATGGTGCAGCAGACAGCCAGCCACACCCATGACCTGATGCGTCTCAATCAGGAATTGGCTGAAGCCAAGGAAATCGCCGAGGATGCCGCTCGCCTGAAGGGCCAGTTCCTCGCCAACATGAGCCACGAGATCCGTACCCCGATGAACGGCATTCTGGGCATGACAGATCTGGTGCTGGATACACAGTTGAAGACCGAGCAGCGCGAGTTTCTCACCCTGGTCAAGGCTTCGGCCGAATCTCTGCTTACCATCTTGAACGACATCCTCGATTTTTCGAAGATCGAGGCCGGCAAGCTGGCGCTGGTTCCGGTCCGCTTTGACCCACGTGCCACACTCGGCGAGACCATGCGCACGCTCGCCATTCGGGCCGAGGATAAAGGGCTTGAGCTGATGTTCCGGGTGGCTCCGGATGTTCCCGCCGCCGTGGTTGCCGATCCGCACCGCCTGCGGCAGATTTTGATCAATCTAACCGGCAACGCCATCAAGTTCACGTCGCAGGGGGAGGTGTCGGTATCGGTTTCCAACGGCCCTCGTGGCGCGCCGCCGGCGCTCTGCTTCGAGGTCCGCGACACCGGCATTGGCATTCCCGCCAAGCAACAGGCCTATATTTTCGAGTCTTTCGCCCAAGGCGATAGCTCGATTACCCGCGAGTACGGCGGCACCGGCCTCGGCCTCACCATCTCCTCACAGCTTGTAATGATGATGGGCGGCCGGCTGGAGGTGGAGAGCGCCGCGGGCCGCGGCAGCATTTTCCGCTTCAGTGTCGGTATCCATTTCCCAGGCGGCGAACCGGCGCCGAACCCCGCGGTCCCCGAGTTCGCCGGACTTCGGGTGCTGGTGATCGACGACAACGCCTCGAACCTGGGGCTCTGCGCCGAGATGCTCGCCGGGTGGGGTGCACGCACCGTTCTCGCCCCCGATTGCGACGCGGCCACCGCGCAACTCAACCAGGCCTCCGCCCAAAACCTTCCCTTCCGCGCCGTGCTGGTGGACGCCGGCGCCACCACCCCCGAGGTCCTTCGCTTCCTCATTACCGCTCACCCACACCCCGGCCTGAACGGGGAGATCATTGCCATGCTTGGCTCGCGCACCCGCTCTGAAAGTCGCGAGGCTCTGCACGCCCACGGCGCGACCTACCATGTCACCAAGCCGCTGCTCGCCCGTGCGCTGCGCGATGTGCTCCGTCTCGCCCTCGCTGGCGAAACTGCGCCTGTCGACGCGCCCTCCACGCCCGAAGCCGAAAACGCATCGTCCCTCTCACCCGGGCTATCCATCCTCGTGGCCGAGGACAATCCGACCAATCAGGTGCTCACCAGCAAGTTGCTCGGAAAATGGGGCCATCTGCCTCGCATGGCCGCCAACGGGCAGGAAGCCCTCGACCTGTGGGCCGCGGAACACTTCGACCTCGTGCTCATGGATCTCGAGATGCCGGTGATGGGCGGTGTCGAAGCGACCCGCCTGATTCGGGCCAGCGAGCAGCACACCGGCAAGCACATTCCCATCTTCGCCCTCACCGCGCACGTCCTCAACGACATGCGAGATCAGTGCCTGCGAGATGGCATGGATGGCTACAT
>JBDTPR010000504.1:0-5328 GCA_039932635.1 Candidatus Solibacter sp. | reverse complement strand
AGCACGGGTCTGTGCGGGGGGTGGCTGGCAACGGCCATCCCTACCGCGACGGTGGGCATGCGCATCTCAAGTCGAGTTAGCAACCGCTCCCTCACGGTCGCGGCTCTGATTGGGGTCTCACGGCGGCGATTGGGTCTCACGGCGGCGATTGGGTCTCACGGCGGCGATTGGGTCTCACGGCGGCGATTGGGGTCTCACGGCGGCGGTTGGGGTTTGAGTAAGTAGGGTCGCAGGGTGCCGTGCTGCTTCACGTGGTGCGCCACGCGGATCACCGTCGTCCACACGATGGCGGCCGCAAATCCGGCCAGCACGTCGGTGGGGTAGTGGACTCCCAGGTAGACGCGCGATAGCCCGATGGTCAGGGTGATGGCTGAAGCCGCCAGCCACGTCCCGGCCTTCATCGCCAGCGGCCAGCGGTCGCGTATCAGAATCTCAGCCAGGCAAAGGAAGAAACAGCAGGAGACAAACGCGTGCCCGCTCGGGAAACTGAATGTGCCCGGCAGCGGATAATCGAAAAACGGTTCGGGACGCGGCCGGTGAAACATCAGCTTCATCGATTCGTTGACCAGGTTGGCGCCCACCACCGCGAGCGCGAACAAGAGGGCGTCGCGCCTGCGCCCGGCGCGATCCAGCAAGCCGATCAGCAGGGCACCGCCCGGCCATAGCACCCAACCGCTGCCCAGCCAGCTGGCAAACCACATGAACTGCGTGAGGTGTGGCTGGGCGTAGGCATGGACCTGCCCGCGAAGCCCAAGATCTAAGGGTGGGGGTCCCCCAAGCAATGCCATTTCGGCGAACCACGCGAACATCAGGACGGCCGCAAGCGCCACCATTCCATCGCGGGCCGGATGGTATTTGAACCGGAGCACTCCTTCTACTTTACAATTCCACCAAAACCCGCAGGGTGCAGTGTGACACAATAAGTGTTTCTTATGCGATTTCTGCTTTCTGCGCTACTTCTATGCGCACTCATCCTGCATGGTCAGACGCCGCTCGGGACCGTGTCCGGACTTGCCACAGACGCGTCCGGCGCCGCCGTGACTTCCGCCTCCGTAACGCTGACCAACAACGACACCGGCGTGCGCCGCTCCACCTCCACCAACGACGCCGGCGCCTACGCTTTTCCCGATCTGCAGCCTGGCAATTACCGCCTGCTGGCCGATGCCAAGGGCTTCCGCCCAATCGAGACGCGCGCCTTCGCGGTGGAAGCATTCCGCAAGGTCCGCCAGGACTTGAAATTCGAAGTTGCGACTGCCTCCACGGAAGTGGTGGTCGTCGAAGCCGCTTCCGCGGTGGTGCAAATGGAATCGCCCGCGGTGGGCAGCGCGCTGGCGCCGCGACAGATCATCGAGACTCCCACCAATTTGCGCAGCGTCGCCAAGAACTCGGGCGATTCCGGGCTGATTTCCAGCATTTTGCCGATGACGGTGCCGGGCGTAGTCCAGGTGGGCAGCGGCGCCAAGTGGCTGACGCCGGGCGCGGGCGCTTCGAGCGTCAAGGTCAAAGTGGATGGGATCGAGACCACGTTCGGCAATTTCGGCAGTCCCGACAACGTGTCGCAGCCCTCGGTGGAAGCTATCCAGGAATTCACCGCCAACCTAATGACTACGCGGGCGGAATTCGGCGGGATGGGCACTATCACAACGGCCACCAAGAGCGGCACCAACACGTATCACGGGAGCCTGTTCTGGTACATGCGGAACTCCGGCACCGACGCGCGCAACGCCTTTGCGGTCACTAAGCCCTTCCAGAATCTGCACAATTACGGCGGCACGGTGGGCGGACCGATCAAGCGCGATAAGACGTTCTTCTTTGCCGATTTCGACGGCTTGAAGGGCGTGGCGGCAACGCTGTTCACCAGCAGCGTACCGACGCTTGCCATGCGTCAGGGCGATTTCTCCGCCTTCGCGGCGCTTCGCAATCCCTTCACCGGCAGCAACCCGTACAACGGGAATACGATTCTGCCGTCGGCGCTCAGTTCGCAGGCGCTCAAGACCCAGGAGAAATTCTTCCCGCTGCCGAATTTCGGCGCGCCCACGCTGACGGCCGGCAACTACCGCGCCTCCTTCAGCAGTCCCGAAGTGCACCGCACGGAAGAGATCAAGGTCGATCATAATTTCAGCGACGGCCACCGCCTTTTCGTACGCTACGAAAATCGCAAGGATAATTACGATATCCCGGGCGCCCGCTCCGCGCTGCCACCCACCACAGTAGGGACCTCGTACAATGAGCGACGGGTCAACTTCTGGACGGTCGGGGACGTGTGGGCGATCCGTCCCAACGTGCTGAACGAGATTCGCGCGGGCGTGGTGATTCTGGTTTCCGCCAGCAGTTCGAATTTCACGGGAGACGCGGTGCTACAGCAACTCGGAATCGCGGGACTGCCGCTGCGCGGACCGATCAACAATCTGCCGATCTTCAGCGTCACCGGGTTTTCCAGCAACAACATCAACCTACTGAATCCGGTCAACGACGGGCACGCGCAGGTGGCCGACAATCTGAGTTGGGTGCACGGGCGCCACTCGATGAAATTCGGTATGGAACACGTCAACTTTTTCGTCAATCGCTACATGCCCAACACGTCGGGCATACAGGTGTTCGGCAGCTTCTCTTTCACCAATAAATTCACGGGGCAGCCTTATGCGGATTTCCTGCTCGGCCTGCCTGCCACGGTGACGCGCCTGGAACCGTTTCCCACGCAGTACAACCGTTTCCGCGACTGGTCGGGATACGCGCAGGACGATTTCAAGGTCACGAATAAACTTACGCTGATGTACGGCCTGCGCTGGGAATACAACGGCCCCGCCTACCCGCTGAACGACAACCTGTATTCGTTCGACCTGGCGACGGGCAAGATCGTAGTGCCCAACGCCGCTTCGCAGAAGCAGTTCAGCCCGTATTTCCTGGCCACCTACCCGGTGGAATACGCGGACCAGATCGGCACCGGGCGTTCGCTGCGCCGCGGCGACAAGAACAACTTCGCGCCGCGCTTCGGCTTCGCGTATCAGTTGGATGGCGCCGGCAAGACCGTGATCCGCGGCGGCTGGGGCGTGTACTATTCGCACTACTCCGGCAACGTGCCCGGCGATCTTTCGCGCGGACCGTATGCCGCGACCACCGTCTTCACGAATAACATCGTGAATGGCGCGGCGCAGGTCACGCTGGCGAATCCGTTCTCACTGCCCGGCACGCCGGGTACGGTGGCGCTGGTCGCGGTCACGCCCGATTTGAAGAACAGCTACGCGCAGCAGTACACCCTCACGGTGGAACGCGAATTGTCGCGTGACATCGGCCTGCGCATCAGCTACATCGGCTCCAAGGGCACACAACTGGCGTACCGACGCGACGTCAATCAGCCGGCGGCATCCACGGCAGCGTTCAGCAACGCGCGCCGGCCTTATCCGCTGTTCAGCAGCATCAATTACGCCGACAATGGGGCCAACATGTTGTATAGCGGCCTGCAGACTGGGGTGCAGAAGCGCTTCAGCCACGGGCTGATGTTCCAATCGACCTGGACGTGGGCGAAGGAAATCAGCGATACCGACGATACTGACGATTTCGAGCTCAACAACACGATCGAGAACAGCTACAACCGGCGGCGCGATCGCGGCAACGTTTACTCGGTGCCGCGCCACCAGTGGATGAATCAGGCGCTCTACGAGTTGCCTCTGGGCAAGAGCCAGTTGCTCTCGGGCTGGCAGATCAATACGCTGCTGAATGTCACGTCCGGCAACTGGTTCACTCCCGTGATTAGCGGGCCCGATCCCAGCAATACGAATACGACCACGCTGCGGCCCGATGTGAACGGCAAGATTTCGTATCCGCGAACTGTGGCGCAGTGGTTCGACCCGGCCGCGTTCACGACGCCGGCCAGCGGTAGTTTCGGCAATGCCGGCCGCGGCATCATCGAGGGTCCCGGCTACGTGCTGTTCAGTCTGGGATTGCAGAAGACGGTGCGGCTGGAGAAGTTCGGGCTGGTGCAATTCGTGGCGAGCTTCCAGAACGTTCTCAACCACACCAACCTCGGCGAGCCCGTGGGCGGTGGTGGTGGAGCTACGGGCGTGGTGGTGAATAACGCCAACGGAGGCCGGATTACCGCGACTCATGTGTTCCCGGCCGCGGGATCGCCGCGCACGGGGCAGCTCGGCATTCGCTGGAATTTCTAGGTTGGGCAGTTAGCCGGTCAGCCGCCAATCACGTCCAACGGAACATCGGTGCCCGCCTGCATCGCGAGGCGGGCGAACCATCCATCGGCGGCCAGCAACTGAGCGGGCGTGCCCTGCTCGATGATGCGCCCCTGATCCAGCACCACGACGTAATCGGCGTCCTTCACCATGGAATAGCGGTGCGCGATCACCAGCGTGGTGGGACGCGACGGCAGGCTGGCGAGCGAGTGCTTCACTTCCTGCTCGGTGGCGTAGTCCAGATTCGCCGTGGCCTCGTCGAGCACGAGAATGCGCGGGCGGTCCACCAGGATGCGTGCAATCTGCAGGCGCTGCCGCTCGCCGACCGAGAGCCCCATGCCGCGCTCGCCGATCTCGGTATCGAGTTCCTGCGGCAAGCGTTCGAGCAGCCCGCCGAGTCCCGCGGCCAGCGCAGCTTCGCGCACTTCGGCATCGCTCGCGTCCGGGCGCTTGTAGCGAACGTTCTCCGCCAGCGTGCCGCGGAAGATGGCGCCGTCCGCTGCGACCATACCGATGGAACGGCGCACCGACGCGGGATCGAGCAGTCCTAGCGGCTGCCCATCAATGAGGATTTCGCCGGCGGCGGGTTCCCAGAGTTTCAGGAGCAGATCGGCGGCGGTGGTTTTGCCGGCGCCCGAGGGGCCGGTGATGGCCGTGACCTTGCGGGCTTCGGCGGTGAACGAGACTTCGTGCAGCACGGCGCGCGCGCCGTAACTGAAATCCACCGCGCGGAATTCCACCTTGCCGGCGCCGGACTGCAATTCCGCACCCGAGGGCTCGGTGGGCTGGGTGGCCAAGAGGCGCACGGCACGCTGTAGCGAGGCGAGATGCTGCTGCAGATTCACGGCTATGCTGCTGAGCGAATCGATGGGGTCGTAGATGCGGTCCAGATAGGCCACGAACATGACCACGTCGCCGGGCGTGAGGCGCCGGTCGAGAACCATCCAGCCGCCGTAGCCCAGCACCAGGGCCTTGCTGAAATGGCTGAGCGTGCTTTGCAGAAAAAGGTAGCGATTGCCGCGCCGGGCGCGGTCGAGGTAGTCGGCGTACGCGCCCTGCGTGGTGGCCTCGAGGCGTTCAGTTTCGCGCCGCTCGGCTCCCGAGAGCTTCACCGTTTTGATGGCCGCCAGCGCGTCGTTGATCC
>JBDTPR010000503.1:0-5341 GCA_039932635.1 Candidatus Solibacter sp. | reverse complement strand
AAGTTTCAGATGCGCGAATCGGTCACGTCTGACGGCGCGTGGTACGAGGGCGCGTGGGGCTACCACTTCTTCGCGCTCAATCCCTTGCTGCTGACGCGCGAGATGGCCGAGCGCGCCAAGATCGCGCTGCCGGAAGCCGCCGCGCTGAAGCGCATGCTCGATGCGCCGCTGGCCAGCGTGTTCCCCGATGGCACCCTGCCCAACTTCAACGACAGCGGCTACACCAGCCTCGCCGGGGAAAGCAGCTACTACGACATCGGCTACCGACTGTATCGTGATGCGCGCTACTTAGGCGTGGTGAATGCGTCGCCGCGGAAGCTCGAAGCGATGCTCTGGGGCGCACCGTCGGTCAGTACTGCAACTCCCGCGCCGCTCTCTAGTGAACTGCTGCTCGATTCCGGCATTGCGATTCTCCGCGTGCCAGGCAGCGATGCCACGCTCGCCGTGAAATTCGGATTCCATGGCGGCGGGCACGGCCATTTCGACAAGCTCAGCTTCATCAGCTATGCCAACGGCGCGCGGCAGGCGGCCGACGCGGGTACGCAGGCGTACGGCGCTAAGACGCACGCCACCTGGGACAAAACCACCATCGCGCACAACACGATCTCTGTGGACGGTAAGCAGCAGGCGGAGTCCACGGGCAAGCTGCTCGAGTGGAATCCCGGTCCGCTGGCCACGCAGATCCGGCTGTCCGCCGGCCCCGTGTATCCCGGCATCGAGATGGAGCGCACGCTGGTGCACACGGCGGCTTATACGCTGGATATTGCCGAGGTCCACAGCACGGATGGCGCCACGCACCTGTTCGATTGGATGTATCACAGCTTCGGCACGCTCACTACGCTGCTGCCCACCAAGCCGTACTTCGGCTTTCCGCAGGCCGGCGGCTATCAACATCTCAGTAATGCCCGCGCGGTGCCGCTCGACGAAGAGTGGCGGGTCGCCTTCGAACAACCGAATGCCAACATGCGCGTTCGCATGTTGGGGGTGAGCGACACGACTGTGGTGACCGGCATGGGATTGGGCCCCGACCTTCGCGTGCCCGTACCCTTCGTGATGGCGCGCCGCAGCGCCCCGGCAGCACGCTTCATCGCGCTCTATCAGAACGCGTCCCAGGCGGCGGATGCGGTGGTGGTGGAGACCGCGCCCGGAGTCTTCACGGTGACCATCGGCGAGATGCGCGATCAGATTACACTCTCGGGCAAATATTCATTCACCCGCACTGGAGGCAAATAGATGCAGCGTCCCGAACTGGTCACTCTCACCGGCAGGCACGTTCATATCGTGCCGCTCGATGCCGCCGCACACGGCCCTGCGCTGTACGCGGGATCGCGCGACGCCGAACTCTGGCGCTACCTGTTCAATGGCCCGTACACTAACGAGCACGAGTTCCAGACGTGGCTGGACGGACGCCAATGCTCAACGGACCCGCTCTTCTTTACGATCCTGCACGCCGCCACGGGAGCGCCCGCGGGCTATTGTTCGCTGATGCGGATCGAGCCCGCACACGGTGTGATCGAGGTGGGCAACATCCTGTACCTGCCCCCGTTGCAGCGTACGGCGGGAGCGACGGAGGCCATGTATTTGCTGGCGCGCTACGTCTTCGAGGACCTGGGCTACCGCCGGTATGAATGGAAGTGCGATTCACAGAATGCGCCTTCACGGCGCGCCGCCCTGCGCTACGGCTATACGTTCGAAGGCATTTTCCGGCAGCACATGATCGTGAAGGAAAAGAATCGCGACACGGCGTGGTTCTCGATGCTGGATGCGGAGTGGCCGGCACGGAAGTCGGCCTTTGAAGCGTGGCTGGATCCGGCGAACTTCACGGCGGAGGGAAAGCAGAAGGCGACGCTGGATTCGTTCCGTGGGTTCGATTAGGTTCGTCGGGATCGACGCGCGCGATGGTTTTGTTGAAAGTAAATGGGTTAGGCATCTGAAATCTACGATTTTCATTTTATTTGCGATTGGCTGCCGTTTTTGGGTGAACGGAGCGCTCCCCGCCGACCAAATAAATACCACGGGCGCGGGCTGGAGTCCGAAATTGGGAGCATGTAAACGCAAGATCTGATGTGCTTTGGATCGGCACAAGTTGGCGTGACAGAATTCGGCGGGAGAAGGCGGTGGGCCTTGGGATCGCTCGGGATGGTCAGGGGGCGGCAGTCGTCTTTCGACCGGGTGTACACTTGTACACAGCTGATGGACTTTGAATGGGACGTTCAAAAGGCGCACCTGAATGCCCGGAAGCACGGGATACAGTTCGCAGATGCAGTGCACGTTCTCGAGGACGATCAGGCGCTGACGACGTCGGAGCATGCGGCGAATGGTGAGGAGCGCTGGGCGTCGACGCCCTTGCACGCGTCCTGGTTCTTGTCTATACGTGGCGGAAGAACAGTGTGAGAATCATTTCGGCGCGGCTTGCTTCGCCGGGCGAACGGGATCGATATGCGGAGGGCTTATGAAGAGTGAATACAATTTCACGAAGGCAAAGCGAGGAGCGGTGATTGTCACTCCTCCAGGAAAAACACGCGTGACCATTCGTCTCGATAGTAACGTCCTGGATTGGTTCCGCAAGCAAGTGGATGATGCCGGCGGAGGTAACTATCAATCGCTGGTCAATGATGCGCTCGTTGAGCACGTCGCACGAAAACGTGAGCCGTTGGAGTCCACGATCCGCCGGGTTATCCGGGAAGAACTACGGCGCGCCGGGTAGTTCCCGGCGACTCGTCACACGATCTATCACCTTGATACGATATTCCCATGCGAACTATCGTTGCCTTGGTCTTCGCATCGGCCTGCTTCGCGCAGCAGCCTGAATTCGAAGTGGCTTCGATCAAGCCGAACACATCTTCGGAAATCGGCTCGAACTTCAACCGCATGCCTGGCGGGGGCCTGAACGCCATTAATGTCACCTTGCGCGAGATGGTTGGCTTCGCCTGGGACCTACGCGATCACCAATTGATTGGCATGTCCGGCTGGATGGGCATCGACCGGTACGACGTCTTCGCCAAGCCCACGCAGAATGACAATCCCACCGGCGCCAAGCGCTCCTTCGATGATGACTTCAAGAGTATCCGCCTGAAGATGCGCGCGCTGCTCATCGACCGTTTCAAACTTGCCGCCCACATGGAGACCCGGGAACTACCGGCCTACGCGCTCACCGTGGTCAAAGGCGGTGCGCACTGGCAGCCAACCACCAGCGACGGCCTGAAGATCAATGACCGCAACGGCCTTGTCATCTGCAAGAAGATTTCCATGAAAGATTTTGCCGAACGTGCATTGAGTTACCGCATGGGCCGCCCGGTGATCGATAAGACGGGTATCACCGCCGAATTCGACTTCGAAATCAAATTCACAGACGAGTCCGCGGGGCCGAACGCCGAACCCACCGGCCCCGATTTTCTTACCGCCATGCGGGAACAACTGGGGCTGGTATTGCAATCGCAGAAAGCTCCGGTGGATGTGCTGGTCATCGAGCGCGCGGAAAAGGCCACGGCGAACTAAGAAAAAGGGGCCAGCGAGACTCACGCCTCCCTTGCCCCTTACTCTACTACTGCCAGATGGAACTACCGCGCGCCGCCTCGTCCTCCGCCGCCCTGTCCCGCAGCCGGAGCCGGGGGCAGGAACTTCGGATCCAGGATCTTCGAGATCTCGTCGCGGCTGGCTTCCAGGTGCGACTTGGTCTCGTGATCCGTGGTCTTCGCGATCGCCACCGTGATCGACCCCTGCAGCGAACGCAGTTCCGTGCGATACAACGGCTTCTCGTCGCCGCTGGTGATGGTGCGCGGCAACTGGAAGCCTTCCGGCAAGCCCTGCGGCAGAGCGGCCGCCGCCGCGGCGGGCGGATTCAACTTCGTATCCACAGCCTTCAGGTAAGACCGCTGCAGTTCCCTGCGGTACGGGTCCACCTTCACAGCCGGCGCATCCAGTTCCTTCCAGATACCTTTGCGCACGGTGGACAGGAACTCCACGGGCGAGTAGGCCAGATTGCCGTCCAACGCTTCCTGCTCGACAAGGCGGGCGAAGCGCGCGCTATTCAGCAATTGGGCCAGCACGCGATTCTGGGCGGTCTTGATGCGGTCGATCACGCCTACCGGTTCGATGCGGCGCAGAATCTCCTCATCGATCATCCACGAGGGCGTGGTGAAGGCGTTCTCGGTGAGATACTTCACTGCTTCCGCCTGCTTCGCCTTGGGAATCAGATTGAAGATGCGGCCTTCCTGCCCGACGGTCTTCTCTTGGCTGTTGAAGCCTCCGATGATACCGGCGACGTGCGTCATTTCGGTGCTCCACTGGCTGAGCACGCGGCCGTAGAGTTCCTCCAACTGATCGTACGTGTCGCCTTCCTTATATGCAGTAGCCGACATCAGCATTTTGGCAACGCGCTGCAGATTCTTCACGCCGAGCGCGGTGGCCTTCACGGTGTCGGCATCGCCCACGGCTTCGGTCTCTTCCCCGGGATCGGCGCCATTGGCGTTCGAGGTGGAGAAACGGAGCCACGGCTTATCGTCCTGCTCCTTGGCCCACTTGTGCAGCGTCGTTTTCTCGTCATCCGGAGTCTTGGCGCCGGGAATCGGGCTATAGCCCCACATGGTGGCCCACGTGTCGTACGGGCCGATGCGCGGAATCAGATCTTCGGGCGCGATGCCGTCTTCCGGCTGGGCGACGTAGTTGAAGCGCGAATAGTCCATGATCGAGGGCGTGTGACCCATCTTCTTGACCCACTCTTTGTCGCGAATCTTGTCGAACGGGTACATGGAGCTCGCCTTCATATTGTGCTGGAAGCCGAGCGTGTGGCCGACTTCGTGCGCCGTCACGTACTCCAACAGGCGGCCCATCAGGTCGTCGGGCAGCGGCAGTTTCTGGGCGCGCGGATCGAGCGGACCCACCTGCACGAAGTACCAGTCGCGGGCCAGGTTCATGACGTTGTGATAGAACTGGATGTCGGCATTCAGGATTTCGCCGGTGCGCGGATCGCTGATGTGCGGACCGCTGGCGTTCTCCGTGGTGGACGGCAGCCAGCGGATCACCGAATTGCGCACATCTTCCGGGCTCCACTTGGGATCCTGCGCCGCGGTGGGCGCTTCCTTGCCGATGATGGCGTTCTTGAAGCCCGCCGCGAGGAAGGCCTCGTTCCAATCTTCGATTCCCTTCTTGAGCCACGGCACCCACTTCTTGGGCGTCGCCGCGTCAATGTAATAGACGATCGGCTTCACGGGTTCCGAGACCGCCGCGTTGGGGTCCTTCTTCTCCAGCCGCCAGCGCGCGATGTAGCGCGTGCGTTCCGCTTTGTATTCGGAGCGCGAGTAGTCCATGGTGCTGGTGGTGAAGTAGCCCACGCGCTCAT
>JBDTPR010000502.1:0-5341 GCA_039932635.1 Candidatus Solibacter sp. | reverse complement strand
GGTCGGCGGGACGCGGCAGCGCCTGATTGCCCACCACCTTCCACAGCGTGCCGTTGGACATGATGAACTGCAGTCCGAAGTACCCCATCGCGAGCGACCGCGGATAAATCGGATTCGCCGTCCCGTTGCGCTGCACCGGCGGGAACGTCACGCTATCCACGATGCGCCCCAGGTCCAGATCGATAATACTGATCGATTCGCCGCCCGTGTTGCCCACATATAGCGTCTTCCCGTCGCCGCCCATCGCCATCTGATGCGGCATCTGGCCGGCCGGAATCGGATTCACGAAGTGCTGCTTCTTAATGTCGAAGACGTCGATGCGGTTGTACCCCGAGTTCGTGATGTACACCAGCCCGCGCGCCTCGTCCAGCACCAGGTCCTGCAAGCCTTCGTTACCCGACGTGTTGCCGCCCGTGCCGCTCGTATTGTTGTTCTGCGTGGTCGGCACCGGATAGATTACGCCGCGCTGATCGCTCTGGCGGTAGTTCATGAAGACGCGGATGGTATTGGGGATGTTGATCGCATCGGGAGACGAGAGCGTCAGATTCACCGGCGTGCCCTGTTGCGTGCCCGCGCCGGTCCAGATATTCGTACCCGCCTGGCGCACCACGCCGCTGCGTCCCGGTTCCATGGTGAAGGTCAGCGCGGAAGGAGCCAGTCCGCTCGATTGCTTGTACACCAGCGCCGCGCTCGGGCTCGCGGCCACCGTGTAGGTGAGCCGGCCCTTGCCCAGATTGTTGATCTTTAGCGTGCCCGACGCGACTCCGCGGCTGCAATCGTCCATCGCCAGGAACACCTGCGTGGTCTCGGGCATCAGAATCGGGTAATCGTAGAGTTTGCCGAGCGGCAGGTGTACCAGCCCCGAGTCGCTCAGGCCCCAGGCATCGGCGCCATCGCTGGTCATGGCGATTTTGGCCACGATGCTCTCCGGTAGTTTGATGCCAAGCCGGATTCCCAGATTCGTAGCGTCGTTCACCAGCAGCGTGGAAGAGAGCGAAGGCGAGGGCGGATTCGTGGTCGCCGCCGTATTGAACGCGCTGAACAAAGTCGAGCCATCCGGCGAAAAAATACTGCCGCCCACGTTCTGCGTAGTGTTGAAGGCTGCGCTGAAGGTGAAGGGCGCGTTGGCGTTATTCTGCTGCGCCACCACGGCCAGCGTCGCCGTGTCATACATCGTGAACCCGGCCATGAAGCGCGAGCCATCGGGCGTCATCGAGATTACCGTGCTCTGCCCCGCCGTGATGCGATTGCGCAGAATCACGCCCGACGCCACTTCGTACACAAAGATGTAGGTGCTCGCGTTGGTCGGCGTGATCACGCCGACGATGAAACTACCATCGGGCGTGCGCAGCATCTTCCCAGGAAAAGTCGTTACCGGCCGGCCCGTAGCCTGCGCCGGGATGGGCGCGAGCGTGGTGGTCAGCGCCGGGACGGCCACATCGGTGAGCGTCTTGGACGCCGGGTCGAATACCTGCAGCGTCTTCTGCGGAACGTTGTTGGTGACGCCCGTGCCGGTCATGGCAATCAGCACGCGACCGTCGATTCCGGTCTCCACGCCCTGCGGCGTCGAAGGCAGCGCCTGGCTGTACGCCATGCGATTGGTGGTCAGATCGATCGCGTACAACGCCGAGGGCGGACCGCTCGCGGTCACGTAAAGGAAAGTGCCGTCCATCGACATGGTGCCCGCCAGCGGAGTCCTGCCAGTGGCGATTTTGGCGACCACCTGGTTCGTCGTGTAGTCGTAAACCAGCACCTGGCTGGTCGTATTACTGACCAGGTAAAGCTGGTGCCGCAGTTCGTCGATCACGATGTCCGAAGGGGTGCCGCCCTGCAGTTGAATCACGTTGCCGAAGGTCGCGCCCACCGCCTGCTGCGCCTGCGCGGATTGCCCCGCCGCAAACCAGAGACCGATCGCCAACACACCAGACAGACACCCGTAGATCATAGACACAGCTTTCCTTCAGGACGCGGATTCCACCCTAGTCTACCGTAAACCCTATCTAGGCAGAGAAGTTTCGACTGCCGCACTTGCTCTATCGGGGAATCGGGAATTGGCTACCGAAAATGTATTGGGCTATTATTAGGCTACTGGAGCTCCGGACGCAGTGTTGACTCTCGACTCCGGCCGCCTCGCGGCCGCCACCATCCCGATCGGAACCGGCTGGCTTCTCGGAGCCTGCATGGAGGCTCGCGGCAAGCAGGACTTGTGGGCCAAACAGAAGCCCGAGGTCCTGGCGGCACTGAGGGACCAGGCGTTGATTCAAAGCGTCGAATCCTCTAACCGGATCGAAGGCGTCACCGTGGCGGCCAGCCGGCTTCGCCCGCTGGTTCTCGGCGGTGCCAGACCGCGCGACCGCTCCGAAGAAGAACTCGCGGGGTATCGTCGCGCTTTGGACTGGGTCTTCAGCCGAAAGGCGCCGATCCCGATCACACCGGACGTGATCCGCCGGCTTCATGCGCTTGCTCAAGGCGGACATTCCGGTGATGCCGGCGAATGGAAACAACGCGATAACGAGATCGTTGAGATTCTCGCAAACGGTGAGCGGCAGATCCGTTTCGTCCCGACCAGCGCCAAAGAAACGCCCAAAGTGATTGCCGACCTATGCCAGAGGTACCAGGATGCATGTCACGAGGAGCGCGTTCCACCGCTACTGATCGTGGCCACGTTCATCTTCGACCTGCTCTGCGTGCATCCATTCCGCGACGGAAATGGACGGGTCTCAAGACTGGCAACAACGCTATTGCTCCACAAACACGGATTCGAGGTCGTCCGCTACGTCAGTCTCGAGCGCTTGGTGGAAGAGCGGAAGGACGAGTATTACGGCATCCTGCGTGACTGTTCGGCCGGGTGGCATGAGGGTAAGAATGAGATCGTCCCGTGGTGGAACTACTTCCTCGGTGTACTGCGATCCGGATACCGGGAGTTCGAACACCAGGTGGAATCGACCGGTGTCCGACCGGCCAAGAGCGAGCTGGTACGGCGGACCGTGCTGGAACAGATAGGACGCTTCACCTTAGCCGACATAGCTCAACAGGCGCCTGCGGCCAGTCCGCAATTGATCAAGAAAGTACTCGCCGACTTGAAGCGCGAGGGAAGACTTCGGCTGTGCGGTCGAGGGCGGGGCGCCTTCTGGGAAGTTACACCTTGAACCAGCAACGCAACGCCTGGTACTCCCTGCGCCGCAACAATCCGCCTCACGCCGTGTTATAGTCTTCAAAATTGAAGGTAATTGTACGGAACCAGACCCGCAACACCCTTCTGGGTGGAACCGTTGACGTTGCCGACACCAGCGAGAAGCGCCGGGTCGGACTGCTCAAGCACACCTGCCTGGAGCCCGGCACGGGCTTGTGGATTGTGCCCTGCGAATCCGTCCACACGTTCTTCATGAAGTTCGCGATCGATCTGGTGTACCTGGACAAGAAGCGCAAAGTGAAAAAGGTCCGTCACGCGGTCCCGGCGTGGCGATTGTCCGCCTGCCTGACGGCGCATTCGATTCTGGAACTGCCGGCGGGCACCGCTGAAAAATCCGGCACGCAGGCCGGTGACGAGTTGTTGATCGAGAACCTCGAAGACGCCGCGCCATGATCTTTCGGCTACAATCCGCGCTCCCGCTGGCCTCTGCCGCCCTCTGCGCCGGGCTCTCCGTCTCCTGCGTCCACCAAACCCTCGCCACAAAAAACGCCGCGCCGGCGGCAGCGCCCGTGAGCAATTGGGATCGCCAGGTGCGCAACGCCGTCGATGCCGGGGATGGCGATTACCAATTGCGCGTGCTGCGCGAAAAGGTCGCCGCTGAGCCCGACGATATCTCGGTCCGCCTGGAACTGGCCAAAGCGTATCGCGACCGTGGGTATCACGAGGTCGCGCTCGAAATCAGCCGTCTCGCGGTGGCCCGCTTCCCGCAATCCGGCGAGGCACACCTTTCGCTGGTCCGCGACCTGCGCGATGTCAATCGCCGCCCGGAAGCCATTGTCACGCTAGAGAGTTACCTGAAAGCTCATCCCGCCAGCGCCGCCGAATATTACTCCTGGCTGGGGATCCTGCGCGACGAAGCCAACCTCTGGCCGCTCGGCGAGCCCGCCCATCGCAAAGCCATCGAACTGGCTCCCGCAGTGGACTACCTGCACAACAACCTCGGCTACAACCTGCTGATGCAGAAGAAGAGCGACGAGGCGGCGCGCGAATTCCAGGAAGCGCTCCAACTCAATCCGCAATCGCAGCTGGCGCGCAATAATCTCGGTCTCGCACTGGCCAATTCCGATGCCCCCG
Organism: Candidatus Solibacter sp.; assembly: GCA_039932635.1. Classification (GTDB taxonomy): domain Bacteria; phylum Acidobacteriota; class Terriglobia; order Bryobacterales; family Bryobacteraceae; genus Solibacter. The sequence continues at coordinate 1,074 of JBDTPR010000502.1, read as the reverse complement.
AGAAGGCGCTCGCCAGTTGGCAGGTCGCTTCGGACCCCGCTTCCGCCCACAGCAATCTGGCGGCGGTGTGGATCGAAAAAGGCAACTATGCCGAAGCGCGCCGCGAACTCGACCAGGCCCTTAGCTATAATAGGGCACACTTCGCGGCCTTACGGAATCTGGAATTGGTTGCCCGCCTGGATGGCAGCCCCGCGACGTTGAAGAAGTCCGAGCCGGTGGAGACGCGCTGGCAGCGCTTCAGTTTTGGCCTGCGGAGACTGTTCGTTGGCCCGTTAGATGGAAAAGCGGAAGAGCCCAAAAGCGCCTCCGCCCGTTGAGAAAAAGAGGGAACCATGAAAGCACTAGTCTTAGGATTCATTCGCGACGAGCAGGGACAGGACCTGGTGGAGTACGCGCTGATCGTGGCCGCCGTGGGCCTTGCCCTCATCACCACCGTCAATCAGCTCTCGCAGGGTATCGTCAGCCTGTATCAGAGCATTACGGGCGACCTGTCCAGCATCGGCGCGCAACAGTAAAGCCGTTCAGGCCATGTCGCGGCCGCGGGTCCTGCTGCGTTGGTGTGTGCCGGACCTGGCACTCGCCACTGCCTGCGTCACGCTGTTCTATTGCCTGTTCCTCTTCCAGGGCTACGAAAAGCTCTTCCGCGATTCCGATGCCGGCTGGCATATACGCACCGGCGCCGGGACGCTGACCTCGCCGACGGGTATTCTGAACACCGGCAATCTGCCACGCACCGACCCCTATTCGTTCACCCGCGGCGGGCAGCCCTGGTTCGCCTGGGAATGGCTTTCCGACAGCGCCATGGGCGGCATCCATCGCGCCTTCGGACTCAAAGGGGTCGCGTTCTTCTATGCCGTGGCAATCGCCGCCGCCGTCTGGTTGTGGTTCCGACTTCACTGGGCGCTCGGCGGCAATTTCCTGATTGCCTGCGCCATGGCGCCGCTCCTGCTTTCCACGTGCAACATACACTGGCTGGCGCGCCCGCACATTCTGAGTTGGATCTTCCTGCTGCTCGCCGTCTTTCCACGCAAACCCCATCTCCTGCTGGTCGCCGCGGTTACCGCGCTCTGGGCT
>JBDTPR010000501.1:0-5347 GCA_039932635.1 Candidatus Solibacter sp. | reverse complement strand
GCCGGCCTGTGAATTGTCGGTGGTGATTCCCTGCTTCCATGAGTCGGCTCACCTGGAGGCTTCGGTGGGCACGGTTACCTCGTACGTCGAGCAGATGACGAGCGACTACGAAATCATTCTGGTGGACGACGGTTCGCGGGACGCCACCTGGGGGGAGATTCAGCGCCTGCATAACGGCAATTCCAAAGTCTATGGCCTGCGCCTGAGCCGCAATTTCGGCAAGGAAGCCGCCGTTGCCGCCGGACTGGAACATGCCGACGGCGCGGGCGTGCTCATCCTCGATGCCGACCTGCAACATCCTCCCGCGCTGATCCCCAGGTTCATCGAACTTTGGCGTACCGGCGAGTACGACATCGTGGAGGGACGCAAGCGGGGGCGCGGGCACGAAGGGGTTTCGCGGCGCCTGCTGTCCGGCGCTTTTGGCTGGGCCGCGGCGCGCTTCACCGGCATCGATTGGAACGATAGCAGCGATTACAAGCTGCTCTCCAGAAGCGCCGTTGAGGCGTGGAAGCGTATGCCGGAACGGCATTGCTTCTTCCGCGGGATGGTGCACTGGGTGGGAATGCGCAGCACCATCGTCGAGTTCGATGTGGCGGCGCGCACCACCGGAAGTTCCAAGTGGACCTTCTTTTCCCTGCTCGGTCTTGGCTGGTCGGCAATCCGCTCGTACTCGGCCGCGCCGCTGCGCGTGATCCACCTGCTCGCGCTAGTTTTCTTTGTGTTCGCGATCTGGTTGGGCAGCAAGGCGCTCTATCTGAAGCTGACTGGCCAGGCGGTGGACGGGTTCACTACCGTGATTCTGCTGGTCCTCATCCTGGGAGCGTTTCTGCTGATGGGCCTCGCCGTGATCGCGGAATTCATCATCGCCATTTATGACGAGGTGAAGGCGCGGCCGCGCTATGTGGTTTCCGAATGGGTGGGCGCGGAGACCAGGGTCCCCGCTGCCTCCCGGCCCTCTTCAACGGCCGGGGCCTGACGCACCGGCGGCGACTTCGACCAGTTCCACATCGTCCACCACCATGGCGCCGTATTCGCCCTGCGATTGCCAGAAAATGGGCGACAGCCGGGCCGCCGTGTCGCTCTGGAAACGGGTCTTCACCTCGGTCCATTGCGCGCCCGCGGTGACCGTCTGCGGGGCCACCCAGTTGTTGCCTTGCCTGTCCCAGAATCCAAATTGCAGGCGCAGCGGCTTGGCCGTGCCGGAGCGGATCGTGCCGGAGCGGATCCATGCACTCAGTTCGTACGTCTTCCCCTTCGTCAACGACACCGAGTCCCAGGAAACCAGATACTGCATCACCTTGCCCTGCGGGCGAAATTCGGCGCACACACCGGTGTGGCAATGCGAGCCTTCCTTCATCTCTCCCTGCGGACTGCTCCACCCGGCGAGTCCGTTTTCGAAGTCGCCATTGGGAATCATTTGTGGCTTACGTTCGGGCAGGGTGGCGGCCGGTTTCAACTCCACCTCGTCCACCAGCATGGGTCCGAACTCCATCCTGGATTGCCAGAAGATCGGCGAGAGCGGCGCTTCCGTGTCATTCAGGAAGCGCAGTTTCACTTGCGACCACTCCGTGGCGGCGGTGATCTCCATATTGGTGGCCCATGCCTTGCGCGCGGCATTCCACAGGCCGAATTCCAGGCGGAGCGGCCTGCCGGTGCCGGAACGAACCCACGCATCGAACTCATAGCGCTGGCCCTTCTCCAATCTCACGGCGTCCCAGGAGATCAGGTACTGCATCTCCGTGCCCTTGGGGCGGAACTCCACGCAGTTCCCCGAATGGCACTCCTGCGCGGGTTGGATGGTGCCCTTCGCTGCCGACCAGCCATCCAGGCCCGCGTCGAAACTCCCAGTCGGCAGCAGGTTGGTGATGAGGGTCGCGCGCTTCTGGATCAGGTTGAACATCTTCGCGTCTGCGCCCGCGGCGTCGCGGAGAATGCCGATTCGGGCAGCGAAGGGCGCGCAGTCCGAGGGCGCGCACTCGCCTTCGGCGCGCAGTCGCAGCGGTTCGCCGCTCTCCACTCCGCGGCGGAACCAGACAATCTGATCGTCGCCTTCTAGCGCCGCGACGCCTTCTTCCAGCCACTCGCCGTTCTCACGGACAGCGCCAAACTTCACCTTGCCGAATCCACGCGGATAGCGAAGCTCAATCTGATAAACCCCGGGCGCGGGCAGTTCGAGCAATCGCGTTCTGGAAAGGACGAGCGGTGGCTCATCCTTTCGCACCGCTTCGAAGCCCGCTCGCACGGCCGCCATGCTGAAAGGCTGCACTTCGAACTGCGTAATCCAGTACGACACCTTGCCGTACTCGATCTTGTCCTTCGACATCAACGTGACCGGCATGCCCGCGGTTGCCATCCGGTATTGCGCTACCGCCGCCGCGTCGTCCGTGTCGCGCAAGAGGAAGACCCGCGTGCCCGGCGGCAATTGGTGCGTCGCCTTTGGAAAGTCCATCGTGTTCTCGTCGCCGCCCATCAACGCGGCCATGACGCCCAGGAATTCGGCGCCCAGATAGGCGTCGTGATACTGATACCAGACCACCGGATTCCGGCCGGCCGGGGTCCGCGACAGAATCAGGCGCACCGAGCGTGCCACGCGCTCGGTGATCTCGGGTCCGTTGTAGTCGTCGCGCCAGGCCCTGCCGTAACCGCCCGGGATGATGCCGACACTTGCGATTGCGAAGAGCAGCACCGCAGCGCACCAGCGGACGCCACTCGCAGGCCGCCAAACTCGTAGCGCCGTCACCGCGGCGAGCAGCAGCAGGGCCGGGATCAGGAACGCGCGATGGAACGCCACAAGGTACAGTCCCGGCCGCGCCAGCGGAGCCAGGCATAGGACGGACGCCACTCCGGCGACGAGATAGAACACGCGGTCCGGCAGTTGCCTGGGTACGCGGAACAGCACCAGCGCCAGAGTGAGAAACACCACCGGCACCAGCACGCTGGTCTTGAACTCAAAGGTCAGCAGACGCGGCGGCGTCACGGTCATGAAGATCAGGATTGCCGCGCACAGAAGGTAGCACCACAGCAAATCGCGATGGACCCACGAGAAGCGGTCCGGGCGTCTCCGATATTCGACAATCCCGATGGCGGCCGCAGCCACTGCAATCGATGGCCATACCAACCACATCGCGTCGCGATACCACACGGGGTTCACGAACATCGTGTTGCCTGTGCCCGCCAGCGCTTTGCCCATCGACAGATTCATGGTCAGGAAGAAGCCCTTCGCCCCCATTGCGAGATAGCCGACCCAGAGCAGCAGGCCGGCCGCCGTTGCGCCCGCCGCAGCCAGCCCGGCGTTCCGCAACGCGTCGGGCCATCGCACGGTTTCGCCGCGCCGAGGGCGCACCAGCAGATAGAGAAAGAACGGAGTCAGGCAGGCCCAAACCGGATAGAGGCTGAACAAGCCAAACCATGCCGCTCCGGCGCCAAAAGCCGCCACGCCGCCGCACGAAGGCGCGCCGGGCCGCCGCACCAGCAGCGCCACGCTGGCCAGGACGCATGCCATCCACAGGCCCTCGGGGTACTCCCACCCGTTGGCGCCGATGAAGCCGGGGTTGCAGCCCAACATCACCGCGCCCAACAGCGCCGTCCGCGGGTCCGCCACCCGGCGAAGAATGTAGTGCAGCAGGAACAGGCAGGCCCACACCACCAGGCAATGCGCCAGCAGGACTCCGGCCGTCACACCCAACAGATGCACCAGCGCGTAACCGGGGATGATCCACAGCACGCGCTCGTGCGGATAGTTAGGCAGAACCTGGTGAATGCGGGGAAAATGCAGGAAGTCGCCGAAGTAATACCAGGCGTCGTAGTTGCCATAATTCTCGAACGCCCAATTCCGGTTCAACAGCGTGAGCAGTAGAGGGAGGGCGGCGAGCAACGCATAGTGCCAGCGGGGAGGTCTGGAGGTGGATTCCATCGGAAAGCTCATAGTAGCAACAAGGTTTCGCGCTACTGCTTCACCTCTCGCAACTCGACCTCGTCGATGAACATGGAGCCGAAGTCGCCTTGCGATTGCCAGAAGATCGGCGATAGCTTCTCGGGCGTATCGCGGCGGAAACGGTTGGTAACCTTCGTCCACTCGGGCGTGGCCGTGTAAGTCTGCGGCGCGATCCACAGGTTGGCCTTCTGATCCCAGAACCCCCACTGCATGCGCAGCGGTTTGCCGGTGCCCGAGCGGATCCACGCGCTTACTTCGTAAGTCTTGCCGGGCGCCGGAGTAAACGCGCCCCACGCCACCAGGTATTGCATTTCGCTACCCAGCGGCAGGAACTCCACGCACGACCCGCGATGGCAGTCGGACGCCTCGCGGAGCTTGCCCTTCAGGCTGTCCCAGCCCGCCAGTCCGTTCTCGAAGCCGCCGTTGGGAATCAGGGAATCCGTCGCCTCCACTCGCGGTGCGGTCTTCACCTGGAGCTCGTCCACGAGCATCGTGCCGAGGTCCCCGAGCGACTGGCGGAAGGCGGGCGTCAAGCCGCCCTCCGCCCCGCCCTGGAAGCGCACCCGCACGTTCGACCACTCGGCCGTGGCGGTGATGTTTTGATTCGCCGCCCAGCGGCTGTGCGCCGCATCCCACATGCCGCATTCCATGCGTATCGGCCTGCCCGTGGCGGAGCGAATCCACGCGTTCAATTCGTACGGCGCTCCCGGCGTGGTGCGCAGGTCGCCGCGGTAATAGAGCGACGGCGCGACGCCTTGGCCCGGGATGAATTCCACGCACTCGCCGCCGAGGCACCCGAATGCCAATTGGACGACGCCCTCGGCGGCCCACTTGCGAGTGACGTTGAGCGCGGACAGCGCGGCGCCGGATGGATCGCGCCATACACTCAGCTTCGCCGCTGCCGGTGTCACGCCCTGCGGGCAGACCCAATCGGCATGTAGGGGTACCTCAGCCCCGGCCGCTACCGGGATTCGAAACCACGTGACCTCGTCCGCGCCGTCGGGCACCGCGGGGCCGCTCTCCGCGCCGAACTTCGCCGTGCATCCGCCGCGGGGGTAGCGCAGCTCGAATTGATAGCTGCCCGCTGCGTCCAGCCGCAGCGATCGCGATGCGCCAGCGCTAAACTCGGTCATCTGTTCGCCAGGGACCGGCACAAGGCCCTCGCGCACGGCCGCCAGGGTCAGCGCCTGCGTTTCGAACTGGATGACCCAATAGGCCTCGGCGCCGAACTCGATCTTGTCACGGGACTGCTCCGTCAGCGCCATGCCCGCGAGCGCCGACACGTACTTCGCCAGCGGCGCCTCGTCATTGCGGTCGCGCAATAAGAAGAGGCGCGTGCCCGGCTGGAGCGGCCGGTCCACTTTGGGGAAGTCCAGCATCGCCAGCGGTCCGCCCATGAACGCGCACATGATG
>JBDTPR010000500.1:0-5354 GCA_039932635.1 Candidatus Solibacter sp. | reverse complement strand
CTTGCGGGCGCAGGGCGCGCAGGGTGAGTGGCGCGGATAGGGCGGTGGATCGGGTGACTACGGCGCCACTTCCCGGCGGTTCCGGCTCGGGGACGGATTCCGGCGGGCGGGACGGCAGGTACTCGGGATTGCCCTCGGGCGCGCCGCCTTCCACCCAGGCGACCAGAAGGTCGATTTCGGCCTGCGAGAGGCTGGGGTCGTTGCGGAACTGGCCGAAGCCTTTGACGGCGTCCCAGGGGGGCATGCGGCGGTTGGCCACCTGCTGGCGGATGGCTTTGGCCCAGGGGCGAGCGTCGTCGTAGGTGAGCAGCGACATGGCGCGGCCGTCGGGGCGGTGGCAGGCGGCGCAGTGGGCGTAGACGAGGCGCGAGATCTCTTTCGACCAGGTGAGGGTGGTCGTTATCGGGTCGTGAGCGCGGGCCGGAAGGGCGAGCGCGACGAGGATGAGAAGCGATTTCACGGTTGAAGCGATTATAGAATGGGGCGGGCGATCGTAGAGTGCGGGATTCACACGGATTTCGGAATTACGCTTTTGTGGCCGCGGCTCGCACGGCTTCGACCATGCGCTTTTGTTTCGATTCGACCCCGGTCATGATCTGCTTTACTTTGGCTTTGGCCTTGGCGGGGTCGCGGAGGATGGCTTCGAGGCGCGACCAGAGTTGCCGGCCGGTGGTCTCGTCGATTTCGAAGAACCAGTCGTTGGCTCCGATGTCGCGGTACATTTGACCCTTGCAAGTATCGGTGGGCTGGCGGACGTAGAATGTCGGCGTCCCGTTGTGCAGCGCGATCAGCGGCGAATGGCACTCGACGCTCACCACGGCCTGTGCGCGCGCGTATACCGACGCGGCTTCGTCGGGCATCCAGAAGGTGTCGCGCCAGACTACGTTCTTGCGGATGTCGGCGGGCAGCGGGTCTACGAGGACCTGCTTCGCCAGCTCGATCTGGTACTTCATCTCCGGGCAGGCCAGCACGCGGTTGCCGGTTTGACGCACGTAGGCAACGATCAGGTCGCGGAGTTTGGCGATGTCGGTTTCGGTGGTGCGGGCGTTGATGGCGTCTTTGATATCGTCGCCGGCTACGCGCGGTGTCCCGTTCATCTGGGAGTACGGCGTGTAGCGCTTGCGCGGGATGACGCAGATGAATTTGCCCTCGGCGAGCTGGTTCGCCTTCAGGTAGGCGAGGGCGGCGGGCTCGTCGCGGAGGCGCATGCCGAGTTGGGCGTCGGGCCCGAATTCCAGGATCGGCGTCTTCACGCCCTGCGCCTTCAGGTAGTCGCGCGAGATGGTGTCGCGGCAAAAGAAGAAGGCGGCGCGATCCATGATGTAGCGCAGGTCCGCGGGGAGGTGGGTGGGAGGCAGGTTGGCGGCTTTGGCGCGGATCGCTTCGAGGGTGCCGCCTTCGGGCTCCCGGCCGGGAGTGAGGCCGGAGATGGGATCTGTGCTGACGCCGAAGACTCCGACGGGTTTGCCGGTGGCTTTCTGGAAGGCCACAGCGTGGTTGCTGGCCGGGAAGCCGGAGCCTGAGCCGCTGAGATAGAGATCGGCCTCTGCCCAAGCCTTGGCGAGCGCGGGCGAGGTGGGGATGTTCTGCTTGTCCAGGCTGCCTTCGGCGATGGTCAGTTGGGGGTAGTTGCGGGTCAGCAGGTCGAGCGAACCGTCGCCGAGTTTGCCGGGCCATAGCGTGACCTGGGCTTCCGGGAAGTGGCGGGCGATCAGGTCGAGCGCGCCGGGGGTGTGCCCGACGTCGCCGATGTTGACCGATTGCCAGGAACTGCGCAGGAGGATGCGCGGGGCGCGGGCGGAAAAGGCGGTGCGGCAGGCGGCGATGGCGGTTAGAAAGTGGCGGCGAGTTGGCATGGGGGTTCTACGAAAAGCACCGCTCCCTCACGGTCACGGCTCTGATTGGGGCCTCACCTATTGTACCGGAAGGTGTGGTACTTATGGCACTACCGCGCTGGCCTCGCGGTGATAGCATGAAAGAACTTTGGACGGTAGCGGCGACATTACCGGCATGCTCCGCAGGTGGCGCGCGGGCGACAGACAGGCGCTTGATGAGTTGATGCCGCTGGTGTACCCGCGGCTGCGCGCGATCGCTTCGAGCTTTTATCAGGACGGCCGGCGCGACGCTACGATCGGCACCACGGCACTCGTCAACGAAGCCTACTTGCGGCTGCTACAACAGCGGCGGCTGGAGTGGACGGATCGCGAACATTTCTATTCGTTTTCCGCGCGGGTGATGAGGTACATTCTGATCGACTACGCGCGGGCGCGCAATTCAGACAAGCGCGGAGGCTCTGCCAACCATATACCACTACATGAAGAAATGCAGTGGATTTCCATGGAAGGAGAGGACATATTAGAACTCAACCAGGCCCTGGACGAGCTTGAGACACTGGACCCGCGCAAGGTCCGATTGATCGAGCTGCGGTACTTCCTGGGCTGCACTTCGGAGGAAGCCGCCGACGTCGAGCAGGTGTCCAAGGCCAGCGTCGATCGGGAATTGCAGGTTGCCCGGGCGTGGCTTTTCAGACGGTTGAAGGGCAGCCCAGCCAAGGCGGTCAGGGAACCGTGAGGCATTCCTCGGCCGCTTTGCGCTAACTGAGATGACCGCCGCCATAGAATAGTGCGATGCAGAGTTCCCCCTTGACGCCCGAACGCTGGCGCACCACCGAGGCAATTTTGTTGGCGGTTTGGGACGCTCCGGTTGAAGACCGCGAGCGTCTGCTGGTGGAACGCTGCGCGGGCGATGGGGAACTGCTGGAGTACTTACAGGAACTGATGGCCGCCCAAATCGCGGCCGATCAGTGGACCGCGCCCGGCGCCGCTCTCTCCTCCGATGGGGTGGCGCCGGCCGGGATCGGAAGGCGGGTTGGGCCGTTCGAAATCGAACGGCTGATCGGGCGCGGCGGGATGGGCGCAGTGTATCTGGCGCATCGCGCGGACGGCCAGTTCGAACAGAAGGTGGCGCTTAAGCTGATTGGCCTGCCGTTCGAAATCGAGGCCTTCCGGCAGAGTTTCCGCCGCGAGCGCCAGATTCTGGCGGGCCTGGAACATGTGCACATCACTCGTCTGCTGGATGGCGGCGTGACGGGCGATGGCGATTTGTACCTGGCGATGGAGTATGTGGACGGCATCGCGATCGACAGCTACTGCCGGCAGCCGGGGCGCACGGTGGGAGAGCGGCTGCGGCTTTTCCTCCAGGTGTGCAGCGCGGTGCAATATGCGCATCAGAACCTGATTGTGCACCGGGACATCAAGCCCTCCAACATTCTGGTGACGGCCGCCGGCACCGCCAAGCTGCTGGACTTCGGCACCGCGACGCTGGTGGCCGGCGCCGATTCCACGCAGACCGCTACCGGGCTGATGACCGTGGCTTACGCGAGCCCTGAGCAACTGTGCGGCGAAGCGGTGTCCACATTGAGCGACGTCTATTCGTTGGGCGCGGTGCTGTTTGAAATACTTGCCGGACGCAAAGCGTTCGAAGGCGGGCTGGAGACCCGACTGGGCGACGCACCGGCTCCGCTGCTGCCCGAGAAGCTGGGCGGGGAGTTGCGTCAGATTGTTCAGAAGGCCCTGTCCCGGGCGCAGGCACAGCGCTACGCGTCGGTGGAGCAACTGGCGGAGGATGTGCGTCGCTATCTGGACGGCGAACCGGTGCTGGCGCATGCGCCGGGACTCTGGTATCGCAGCGTGAAATTGGCGCGGCGCAATCGTGCGGCGGTGGTGGCCGCGGGGTTGCTGGCACTGGCGATTGGGGGCGGCGTGTCGGCGACGTTGTGGCAGGCGCGGCAGACGCGCAGCGCGCAGTTGCGGGCGGAGCGGCGGTTCAACGAGGTCCGGCAACTGGCGCACTATCTGGTTTTCGACATACACAGCGGGCTGGAGCGACTGCCCGGTTCGACGGCGCTGGAGAAGCAGGTAGTGGAGCGCAGCCTGCGGTATCTGGACACACTGGCGGCGGAGAATTCGAGCGATCCGGCGCTGCGGCTGGAGATGGCCGAAGCCTATCAGAAATTGGGCGACGTGCTGGGCAATCCGTTCACCAACAGCATCGGGGATCGCAAGGCCGCGCTGGCGATTTATCCGAAGGCGCTGGCGCTGGCGGAATCGGCGGCGGCACAGAATCCGCGCGACCCGCGTGGGCGACAGGTGGTGGCGTCGATTCAGTTGAAGTACGGCGGGACGCAGTATTTCGGCGGCGATCGCGAGGCTGGGAAGGCGCTGGTGGTGCGCGCGGTCGAGGAGTTGAAAGGGTTGCTGGCGGAAGCGCCGAAGGACGCGGATCTGCTGCTCGCGGTGGCAAACGGCTTGACGTTTCTGGCGGCGCGCATGCAGGATGGCGGGGGTTTCACGGCCGAGACCCATGCGGTGGAATGCGAGAAGCTCTACGACCAGGCTACCGCGCACATCAATGCCGCGCTGGCACAGCGACCGGGCGACGTGCGCTGCCTGCGCCAGCTGGCACAGAACGAGTGGAACAGCGCTTTTCTGTGGGGGTCGGTGAACCCGCTGAAGTGTATAGAGCACTCGGGATTCGCGCTGCAGGCGGTGGACCGGATACCGGCGGAGGAGCAGGCCAACGTCGAAGTGCGGAGATTGCGGGGAAATATCCTGAAGAATATCGGGTGGGCGCACGGGCAGCTTTCGCAATTCAAAGAGGCGCTGGGGTTCACCGATCAGGCCGGCGAGATACTGCAAGCGCTGCTCGCGGCGGATCCTTCGAATACTTCGGCGATGTACCAGGTGTCGGCGATCCACCGAAATCGCGGGATCATACGCGGCTATGCGAAGGACTCGCGCGGGGCGATCCCGGATTTCGAGGCGGCCGCGGGGCTGTTGGGCGAACTCAGCCGGCGGGATCCGGCGAACACCAATTATCTGGTGGTGCGGGCGGACCTGCTGGCGCGCGTGGGAACTCTGGAACATCAGTTGGGACGCGAGCCGGCAGCGATTCAGAAGACCAGCGAGGCGCAGCAGATCATGAAGCGGCTGGCCGATGCGCCGAAGGCTCCGCCGATTCAGTTGATGACCGCATGCACGTGGCTCACCGAGACGGTGGTGGTGTCGCTGCGCGATCCGCAGGCGGCGCTGACGTATTGCCAGCGCGCGGTGGATGCGACCGAAGGCAAGGACATGGAAGCGTGGAACCGGCTGGCGGCGGCGCAGAATGGCGTGAAGGATTACACGGCGGCGGTGCAGTCGTTGGAAAAAGTGTTGGCGATGATGCCTCCCGCGGAGGCCGGCAAACCGAAGTCGCGGCAGCGGCAATCGGCGGAGGAGCTGATGGTGCAATTCCGGCGGCAGGCTTTGGCGAAGTGAGCGGTCACCGGGCGCGCAGCCACAGGGTTCCGAAAT
>JBDTPR010000499.1:0-5354 GCA_039932635.1 Candidatus Solibacter sp. | reverse complement strand
CCGCTGATGCTGTAGGCCATGCCGACGCGCGGTCCGAAGCCTTTAAACCAGGAATCGGCAAGCGTGCGAGTGCCTTCGCGGCCTTTGCCGCTGCCGGCGTAAATCAGTGCGCCGGGGATGTTGCCGGCGCCGGGGTTGGGACGCGCGGGGTCGAAATCGCTCCAGCGGTCGTTGGCTTCGAACGGAGGCAGGGTGGCTTCCCAGCGCAGGCCGAGGTTGAACGTGAGCTTGGAATTCACACGCCAGTCGTCCTGCACGTAGCCTGCGAAGTACGGCCATTCCTGCGCGATGTAGCGGACCGTATCGATGCCGCCATCGGTGGCCCAGCCGAGGAGGAAAGACGCGAAGGAGTTGCCGCCGGCTGTGGTGAAATTGGTATCGCCAGGGCGGCCGGTGCCGATGAAGCTGAAGTTGGCGCGCCCGGCGACATCCTGGCGTCCGAAGCCGTTGTACCAGGCGTGCTGGAACATACCGCCGAATTTAAGAGTATGGCGGCCTTTGACCACGGTCAGGTCGTCGTTGAACGACATGATGTCGTTCTCCGAGCCGTTGTTGGCGGGCCCTCCCCAGTTGCTGTATTCACTGAAGCGCAGGTTGACCAGGTTCTGGTCGCAATCCGGCGCGTTCGGGAGACACACTTTATCTTTCCAGTGCGTGCCGGATTTGATGGTCGCCTGAATGGGATCGTGATTCTCCTGCCAGTTATTGCCCCCGGCATAGAAGCGGTTCAGGATGGTGGGGCTGAAGGTGTGATCCCAGCTGAAGCGGTAGACATCGCTGGTGCGCTGAAGATCGTTGTAGTCGCTGTAGTTGCCGGGCAGCGTGCGCGGTCCGGAAGGTCCGGGCGCGGCGTACGTGCGATTCCAGCCGATGTAACCGCTGAAGCGATCCTTAGTGCCGAGGTTGTGATCGAGTTTCACGCTGTACTTGTTCTGCGGCGAAACTTCCGTGCCGTTGGAGATGATGTAGTTGTTGCGGACGTAGGCAAGCTGGCCGGGCGAAGCGGGCACGTTCGGCTTGAGAACGCCACTGCCCTGGAACGCGGCGAGAGCCTTCTGCCCCAGCGCATCGAACAAGGTTTTGGGAATGATATTTCCTGCGAACGGGGTGCGGACTTGTGCCCCGGTCGCATCGGTCGTCAGGCTGAACGGGTTGTAAATCTGGATCATCTTGCCGCCGGCCGAGAGGTCTTTGTCCACCCAGTTATGGAAGTCGCCGTCGTACATTTCCGGCGTGGGCACGGTGGCAAATGAAGTGGACGCGCCGACGCGGTTACGGAACGATTCCCAGGAGAAGTAGAAGAACGTCTTGTCCTTGCCATTGTAGATTTTCGGAATCCACACGGGTCCGCCCACCGCGGCGCCAAAGTCGTGCTGCTTGTAGATCTGGCGGGGTTGCTTGTTGGCGTTGGAGAACCACTGATTGGCGTCGAACTTCTCGTTGCGCAGAAACTCGTAGGCGGTGCCGTGGAGTTGGTTGGTGCCGCCGCGCGAGGAGAAGGTCATCTGGCCGCCGCCGGCGTGACCGAACTCGGCTTTGTAGCCGTTGGTTTCAACTGTGAATTCTGTGATGGCTTCAAGCGAAGGCGTGTTGACCGCAACCCAGGAGTTGCTCAGGGCACGGGTTGTGGTGGCGCTTACACCGTCGAGGCTGACGCCGAAGCCGGCGGCCTGTCCGCCGCCCATTTGAAAATTGTTGTCGCCGAAGTTCTTGGATTCGGGTGCCAAAATGGCCAGATCGAAGGGGCTGCGCAGGGCGCCGCCGACCACGGTCGGCAGATCATCTACCAACTTTTGAGTTATGGTAGTGGCGCTCTTGGCGTTGTCGGTTTGTAAGCGCACGGCATCCGCGGTAATTTCGACGGTCTGCTGCGCGGAGCCGACCTCCATGGTGAAATCGGCGCGTACGCTGGACGCGGCATTGACGGTTATGGGGTTTAGGACGGAGGCCCGGAATCCGGCCTTTTCCACGCGGACCGAATAGTCCCCGGGAAGCAGGTTCGGCAGCACGAAAGAGCCGGTATCATTGGTTACCGAGCCCATTCCGACGTTGGTTGCGATGTTGGTGACGGTGATCTTGGCGCCGGGCACAACCGCCCCGGATGGATCGGTTACCGCTCCAGAAATGGTTCCGCGTTCAGATTGCCCCAGGAGAATTCCTGAGTATAGGAACAGACAGACCGCGGACAAGGCGAGCTTTCTTAACATGTGAATCCCCTCTAAATAGTCTTGCTTAAGACCTAAGTCTGAAAGATTGTACCAGCAACCCAAATCGCCGTCTACGGAAACGTTTGCAATGTCCTGGATTATTCCTCACCCTTTTTATGACGGCCGTCCCCGCTCAAAAAAAATAGTGGCAACATGAATCATGCGATTTCGTCCATTCGCGTTGACGCTCCTCTGCTGGGGCGCGGCGACGGCCCAGGAACTCCCGGGCGGGCCATTTAGCGTGCCGCCAGCCGACGCACCGGAACTCGCGCCGCGAGGCCGCTGGTCCGTGGGCGTTCGGACGCTGTCCCTGATTAATCCAGGACAAATCGACATCCTGCACTACGATAAAGACGCCAACAAAGCGCCGCTTTACGCCCGTCCGCTGACAATCGAACTCTGGTATCCGGCGACCCTGCCGCCCGGTGCGGTGGAGCAAGTGACGTACGAAAGCCCGATGCCGGGCACGCCCGCGGCAGGAGCGCCGAAGTCGTTCAAGGTTCCCGGCAAGGCGCTACGCGACGCCCCGCCAGCCGCCGGCGAGCGGTTTCCCCTGGTCGTGGTTTCCCACGGATATCCGGGCTCGCGCACGTTCCTGACTTATCTGACGGAGAATCTGGCGTCCAAGGGCTACGTGGTGGCGGCCATCGATCACACCGATTCGGTTTTCGGAGCGCAAGCGGCGTTCACCAGCACGTTGCTCAATCGCTCGGCAGATCAGTGGTTCACAATTGAGACGCTGCAAGCGCGTTCGCACGCGCAGGGCGATTTTCTCAATGGCCTGGTGGACGATGCGCGCGTGGCCATTGTCGGCTACTCCATGGGCGGCTACGGAGCCCTGGCATCGGCGGGCGCGGGCTACAGCAAACAGGGAGGCAGCGCGCGCGCCGTGCCCGGCGGGTATTTCGAGGACTGGCTGGCCGGCAGTCCGAAATTCGAAGGCAAAAAGCGCGACTCACTGAAGGCCGTGGTGGCGATTTCGCCATGGGGCATGCAGCCGCCAAACAGCAACTGGGATGCCCAGGGACTGGCGGGGATCCGCATCCCCTCGCTGTTCATTGTCGGCGACCAGGATGATGTGTCGGGCTATGAACAGGGGGTCCGCAAGCTCTTCGAGGGCGCGGTGAATTCGGAGCGCCGCATGCTCGTCTACGAGAATGCCCGCCACAACGTGGGAGGCAATCCGACGCCGCCCGAGGCGATGGGGAATTTCGCCGCGCGCGCGTTCTTCGAGGAACCCGTGTGGCGCAAGGACCGCATTGCGGCAATCAATCAGCACTTCATCGCCGCGTTCCTGGATCTCTATGTGAAGGGCGACGAGACGCGGCGGCCCTTCCTTGACGTGCCGGTGAAATCCACCGAAGGCGCGACATTCTGGAAGGGCTTCCAACGTCGCTGGGCGCTCGGCATGCAGATGTACCGAACCCCCGCCGCGCCGAAATGAGCCGTCGGGAACGTTTGCGGAAAATGGGAGCGTAAGGTCCCTTGGCGGCCCGTGACCGCCACAAAACGCCGGCTACTTTTTCACCTGGGGAGCGATGATCGCGGTCAGGATGTCCGGCGTGGCCGGATTCCGGGTCAGGTGCGGATAGCGTTCGCCGCCGTGATAATCGACGCGGATGGTCTGATAGAACTCGCCGTTCTTCACCAGCAGTTCGAGCGGCTTCGTGTCGGTCGCCGTCTTCGCGATCGCTTCGCGGAGAGCCGTGGGCGTATACTGCCGCGTGTTCACCGCGATCAGTTTCACCGAGGGCGTGAGGCCGGCCTTCTGCGCCGCGCCGCCGTAGCGAACGTCCGCCACCAGGCCCTCCTCTCCCAGCAGAATGCCGATCGAGTACGTCAGGTCGGTAACCTTGCGGGTCTCTTCGCGCGCTTTCCAGAAGTCGCTGCGCACGCCGTCGAAGGTAAGCTTCCAGCCGCCGCGCTCGATACCGCCCAGCGGCGCGCGCGCCTCAATCGATTTGACGCGCTGATTCAGGAAGCTCGCCCAATCGTGCGGCTGCACCGAATTCAAGGTAGACACGACGTCTTCGAAGTTGTAGGTCTTGAGTGCCGGAGGTCCGCTCGTCCCGCCGTGGAACGCTTTGCAGAAATCGTCGAGCGATTTCGTCCCCTTGCTCAACTCGCGGATCAGCACATCGGCCTCCAGCCAGATCAGCGTACCCTCGGCGTAAAAGTCCGTGCTGCGGCGCAGGCTCTGGTAATCGCCGCCCGCTTCATATAACACCTGCGCGGCTACGGTGGTGTCTTCCAGCGGGCGCCAGGTGCGGCCGAATTTGTTGTCCAGTTCCGCCGCCGTTTCGGCCAGCGATTCGCGATAGTCTTCGGCCGACCACAAGCCGCTGCGCGGTGTCAGAATTTCGCCCAGGTAATTCGTCAGCCCCTCGTAGACCCAGAGCAGTTCGCCCTTCATGGAAGCATCGTAACCGCCATCCTGCCCCTTCGCGGTGAGGCCGGCAGGCCGGCGGTACTTGCCGTTCCAGGAGTGCACGAATTCATGCGGCAACAGGTATCCGGTGGCACGCAGCGCGTCGGGATCGATCAGCGTACGCTCACCGGTGCGGTCGTCGCTCGATTCGTGATGCTCGAGGCCGAAGTGCGCCACGTGATCGCTCAGGGTATAGAGGAAGTGATAGCTCTTGTAGTGATGCGCCCCGAAAAGTGAAGTCGCTTCCTTCACCAGGTCTTTGAAGTGTCCGATCAGTTCGGGGCTCGCTTCCAGCGCGCGGTCGCTATCCGCCGCCACGTGCAGATAGTGCGGGGCGCCTTGCTCCGTGCCCAGTTCGAACGTCTTGTAATGCGCGCCGGCCGACACCGGCGAATCCACCATCGTAGTCAGCGAAGCCGGCTGAAATTCGATCTGATTGCCGCTCTCCCGTTGGATCGGCAGCGCCGTGCCGTAGCGCCATCCGCTCGGTACCGTCAGCGTCGCCTGATACTGGAATGAGTCCGACGGCGCTCCCTGCGGGTAAAGCATCAACTGATTCCAATTGAGCACCGCGAGTTCCGTGGTGGTGGAACTGCCGCTGGTGAAGCCGCCCGATTCCGGCGGCGAGATGAAATCGAACGCCACTTCCAGCGCCGTAACGCCCGCCGGTACATCGACGTGAAAAGCGTACATGTTGTCGCCGTCGCGCTTCCAGGGAA
>JBDTPR010000498.1:0-5355 GCA_039932635.1 Candidatus Solibacter sp. | reverse complement strand
GACGAAGATCTCCAGTTCGCAATCCACAGCGTCGTGGATCGCGCGCACTTCGGCCAACGACAATTCGCGCGCCAGCGTGACGCGCCTCACGCCGAGACTCTGCGCCAGCCGCACGCCATCGGCGCTGGTGACGCTCATTTGCGTGCTGCCGTGGATCTCCAGATCGGGCGCGATCTGACGGGCCATACGCACGGCGCCAATGTCCTGAATGATCAGCGCGTCGGCCCCGGCCTCGGCGATTTCGGCGAGCGCGCGCGCTGCTTCTTCCAACTCGTGGTGGAAGATCAGCGTATTGAAAGTTACATAGCCCTTCACGCCGCGGCGATGCAGCGTCGCCATCACTTCGGGCAATTCCGCCAGCGAGAAACCGACCTTGGCGCGCGCCGTGAAATGCTTGAGTCCGAAATACACCGCGTCGGCGCCCGCTTCCACCGCGGCGCGGAGTTGGGGCCAGTATCCGGCGGGACTCATGACTTCAGGTTTACGTGAGGCGGGCACTACTACAAGGGTAGCGCAGCGGGCAGGCGCGCGACCTCGCTACACTACGAAGAGTGCTGACCGAAGCGAGGGAGAAGGAATCGGCCACCGCATTCCGCGTGCTGGCCGCCATCAGTTTTTGCCATCTGTTGAACGACATGATGCAGTCGGTGATTCCCGCCGTCTACCCCATCCTGAAAACCTCCTACCATCTGGATTTCGGACAAGTGGGACTGATCGCGCTGACGTCCCAACTAACGGCCTCCCTATTGCAACCCGTGGTGGGGATGTACACCGACCACCGCCCGACCCCGTATTCTCTGCCCGCCGGCATGACCTTCACCATGGTCGGGCTCATCCTCCTAGCCTCCGCGCCGAGTTTCAATATGGTGCTCGCGTCCGTGGCGATGGTGGGGATCGGGTCGGCGGTCTTCCATCCCGAGTCGTCGCGCGTGGCGCGCATGGCGTCGGGCGGACAGCACGGGCTCGCGCAATCGCTCTTTCAAGTCGGCGGCAACGCGGGGTCGTCGCTGGGGCCGCTGCTGGCGGCGTTCGTCGTGCTCCCCGCGGGACAGCACAGCATCGCCTGGTTCTCCGGCGTAGCCCTGCTCGCGATGGCGATCCTCATGCGCGTGGGCGCATGGTACAAGCGGCACCCCAGCATGTCTCCGAAATCGCGGGCAGCGCTCGACACCGCGCCCACCCTCTCCTGGCGCAAAATTGCGTCGGCCATGGCGATCCTGATCGCGCTCATCTTCTCCAAGTACTTCGACCTGGCCAGCCTGATGAGCTATTACACGTTCTATCTGATCGCCAAATTTCACGTCAGTGTGCAATCGGCGCAGTTGCACCTATTCCTCTTCCTCGGCGCGGTAGCCGCGGGCACGATCATCGGCGGCCCGGTGGGCGACCGCATCGGGCGCAAGTACGTCATCTGGTGCTCGATTCTCGGCGTGTTGCCCTTCACCCTGATGCTGCCCTACGCGAACCTCTTCTGGACGGGCGTGCTGACGGTGATCATCGGCATGGTGCTGGCCTCGGCGTTCTCGGCGATTCTGGTGTACGCGCAGGAACTGTTGCCGGGACGCGTCGGCATGGTATCGGGCCTGTTCTTCGGCCTTGCGTTCGGGATGGGCGGGATTGGCGCCGCACTCTTAGGCCAGCTCGCGGATGCCCGCGGCATCGAGATCGTCTACAAAGTGTGCGCGTTCCTCCCGGCCATCGGGCTGCTGACGGCGTTCCTTCCCTCGTTGGAACCCGGCCCCAGGCAACGCGGCGTCACGCGTGCCGCGCGATAGAATAACTGCGCAATGTGGTTTCGCATTCTCCTCCTGCCCGCCGTGCTGACGGCACTGTTGGCCGCACCCTCCGCCCCGCGGCGTGATTACCAGCAGCGGGTAGACGAGGTCCGCCGCATGCCAGGATTCGTGGCCTTGTGGGACTTCGTAAAGCGCGACCCCGCGACCTTACGCTTCGATGCGTACAAAGCCCCGGGCGAACGCCACGATTTCCAACTCGATGCCGTCAACTATGTTCGCGACTATTGGAACGAAGGCCGCGCGGCCACCTACGCGGACTTCCCACTGCTGGGCAGCGGCCCCTTCGGCCAGGCGATCCAGATCAAAAACGAAACCGACCGCGAGTTCCGCCCCTGCCTGCTGGTGCCGCGTTCGCGGCTGCATGATTCCGCAATCGACGTGAAGGGCCGTGGACGCTCCGTCTCCATGGTGGCGTGGCTGATCCGCGATTCTGGTAATCACGCCATCGCGGGCATATGGCACGAAGGCACGGACGTCTCCAGCGCGACCGCGCCGGCGAGCCGCGTGGAGCACGGGATGCGCCAGTATGCGCTCTTCGCGGGCCTCGCCGCCAATAATGGCGGTGCGGCCGCGCACGTCTCCGAGAATGGCGGCAGTTCCTTCGGCGATCGCTACGCGCGCAACCTGGCAGTCACTCCCGAGGTGATCCCCGCCGCCCCCGCCTGGGTCGCGGTGGGCTTCGCATTCGATGACCGTAAGCACACGGTCACCGCGTACCTCGATGGCACGGCCCACGATTATTGGATCGAGTATCCGGAACGGCACGCGTTCTTCCAGTGGCCGTACAAAGGCTGGGTACAGGCGCAATTGCGCCGTATGCCCGGCCGCCAGGAGGGCGAGGATCCGGCCTTTCCCGCCGATCAATTCTATGAACCGCCGGAGGGCAAGCCGCTCTCCCGCACCGTGCTCGAACAGCGCTCCGCCGAGCGCGTCGAACTGCATGTCTACGCGTTCACCAAAGTGCGCGTGACCCTGCGCAAGGATCCCAATGGGCGCTTCACCATCGTGACAAAACGCGAACTGGCCGCACTGCGCGCCAACCCCTTCTGGTTCGCTCACGATCTCTACGCTCCGCCCACCATGAAAGATGGCGGACCGTTCACCATCGGCCGCGTCATCCACAGTTCGCGCTCCGTGGGCTTCACTGGCTACATCGGCGGAGTGGCAGTCTTCGACCGTGCGATCTCGCCGCGGCAGATGCAGCGCCTCGCGGCGATCGCGCACAACCAGCCTCTCACAACTGCGCGCTGAATCTATTTCATCAGCCGATAGTACGCCACCAGGTCCAACACCGGCGGAGTGTGCCCCATCGTGCGCAGAAATCCCGCCACCTGCCCCCGATGATGCGTCCCGTGATTCACAATGTGCAGCGCCAGCTTCCAGATCGGATTGCTCCAGACGTTTCCCTTCATATCCTGGTATGTCAGGTCGGCGGCAGTGCTGTCTTCATCCTGCGCCGCTAACCACTCATCCCACTCCCGGTAAAGCGCGGGCCACTGCTCCACCAGCACCGCCATCTGGTAATCCGCCGCGGTGGAATACGGTGGATTCGGCAACTTGCGGAAGCGCGCGAGCCACACGCGATCGGCAGCAAACGTATGTACCAGCGTGCCGAGCACACTGCGATCCGCAGTCTGGAAATCACGCTGCAGATCGGCTTCATTGAGCGCGGTGGCTGCCTGCACAAGGCGCTGGCTGGCCCACGCGGAATAGGCAAAATGTTCGCGCAGTTCGGCGACGGAAAGCGGCATACACCAATTCTAGAATCACCGCCGCCTCGGCTGCTTCGTCTGATTCTCCGCGAGACACAGCCCCGACTTGCCGCCGCTCACGATATCCAGATCGCCATCGCCATCCAGATCGCGCACTTCGATCTGCATGCCGCCGCCCATGCGCCCGCCGTAATCCACCATGTGGCGGACCCATTCGATCGCGCCCTTGGCGCCCTTGCGGTACTCGTACCAATACACGCCGAGCGGTTCCCGCTCGCCGGGATCGTTGCCGTTGTGCGCCATGTAGCGCTTGCCGGTCACCAGATCGGCCTGGCCATCGCCGTTGATGTCCACCAGCAGCGAAGCGTGCGCCTGCGACCACGTGCTGTCGATCACGTGCGGCAGCCAATGCCCGTCGGCGGTCTGCTCGAACCAACTGAGGCCGTAGTCGTGCGCGCTGGTGGAGAGCATGTCCATGCGCCCGTCGCCATTGATATCCAGCACGTACATAAATCCAAATTTCGTACGTGCGCCAGGAGCGGGCTTTTCACCGGCGGGAGCGATCGGATGCTGGTCCCAATCGGTGGTGTGGAATTGCCAGTCGCCCTCGGCGCGCACATCGGCGGGCGCTTCCAGCCAGCCCTTCGGCGTCAGAATATCTTTCCGACCATCGCCATTGATGTCGCCCACACCAATGCCATGCCCGTAGCTCTGCTTCGCCACCACGTGCTTGATCCACTTGCCGTTTTGCAATTCGAACCATGCCGCGGGAACCTTTTCGCTGTCGAACTCGGGAAGCAGTTCCTGCGCCTTGCCATCGTTATTCAGATCCACCAGGAACGCAAATTCCGTAGGCCCGCTGGCATCGATTTCATTTACGCTCCACGCCCCGCCACGCTTGCCGGGATTCTTAAGCCACACGATCTTCTTTGAGAAATAACCGAACTGGATGACGTCGATCCAGCCATCGCCATCCACATCCATCGCGATGTCGGTAAAGTTGTCTACGTAGTTGGAGTTGAAGTCGATCTCGCGCAGCGGATGCTTAGTCCACCCCGGCGCCTCGTACCAATTCTGGCCGCTGACAATGTCCACGCGCCCGTCGTTATTGAGGTCGGCGACCGCCACCGGCTCGTCGGCGCCGCCATCGAGCAGGCGCACCTGGAACGGAATGTCGGCGGGACGCGTGGCGGCCAGAATCAACGCGGCGCCCACGGGCAGTAGCATCAAGGAAAGTCGGGACATAAGGACTCGATGGGCGCAGTGTACCACCTTGAGCAGATCGCGAACGGTATCATAGGAGGAATTTATGGACAGGCGAACCTGGCTTCAACTCATCACTATTCTGACCGCGGCCACAGAGGCCAACGCGCAACAGCGCGGAGGCGCTACGCCGCCACCCGCCGAGGGCGCCGGACGCGGCGGGCGCGGACAGGGCGGCGGGCAGAATCAGCCCATGCGCATCACCAAAGACCAGATGGTTGGCGCGCTCAAACTGATGGGGCTGGAGTTTCACGATGCCGAGCTCGACATGATGCTGCGCGGCGCCAACACGGCCATCGGCAACTACGAGTCGCTGCGCAAGGCCGACGTGCCCATCGATACCGAACCCGCCTTCGCCTTCCACCCCGGCCTGCCCGATCGCCAGCCCATCAAAGGACCGCAGCGCTTCGAAACCACCATCGCGAAAGCCGCCCCCAAGGCCCCCTCGAACCTGGACGAGCTGGCATTCTGGCGCGTGGTGGACCTGGCGCCGCTGCTCAAATCGCGCGCCGTCTCATCCACCGAGCTCACCAAAATGTATCTGGCGCGCATGCGGAAGTATTCCCCGAAACTGCTCTGCCAGA
>JBDTPR010000497.1:0-5359 GCA_039932635.1 Candidatus Solibacter sp. | reverse complement strand
TGAGGCCGGATTGATCGACGGCGGGGCGGTCAAGCACGCGAAGCTGCAATTGGCTGGCGAGGCCGGCCATGGTTGCGCCTCGAAAACGCACTCTGCCGAGACCCTGACTGCCGATATTCAAGCCGCCGCTGTCACTTTTCACCATCTTTATGCCCGCCGGCCCCCCTTTGCCGATGCCGATCGCATACACAGATAGCTCGCGCTTATCCATGTGGACAGCTAGATTGAATCGGGTCTGGAGCATATGTTGCAACATCTTCAGGAGCTGGGGATCGGTCGGCTCACCTCCCGGTGGAAGCCGCGCGACGACGTCGAACCCCTCGGTTTCCCCCCAACCTGGCAGTCCCGAGATCTGGGTGCGGTGAAGGCCGTAGGCGAACGCAATCAGGCCCGCGAGGTTGATGTTCCGGGCGCGCATTTCGGTGGCGGTTACATTGAAGCCGGGACTGAACGGCTGCCCCGCGGCGGAAGGTTTAACGCTGGCAACCTCGAATTCCAGCTTCGTACCCTCGGGCAGCCCCTTGATTGCGGTGGGCGTTGGCGGAAGGTCCCAAGCGGTTTCGGCGGTGGCGCGCTTTAGAGGCAACGGCAGGGGATTCGTCCCCTGGCTCAACGTGCCCGTGATCGAGTTGCCACCGGCATCGATCTTACCCTCGTAGGTCATGCCGTTCCCGGGAATGGCGATCTTAACGGCGTTCCCCGCCTGGAGCGTGATCGCTCCCAGGGCGAGCTGGCGGTTATTGGCAAGGTTGTAGAAACGACCTTGATAGGCGTCCCCACTCTTGTCGTCCCCAGTCTTGGAGATCTTGAAGACCAGCCGTATTCCGCCATTCTGGTTTGGAGGGGATAGCGTTCCCTGCCAAGTGCCTTCGATGCTTTGCGCCAGTAGCGCACCCTGCAGAACTGCCAACCATATCAACTGCTTCATATTAAATTACTTTACCATGCAAAGTAATTTGAAATCAAGTTGTTTTCGACGGTTGGCGAAGGCCTAATCAGTGAGCGGAAACTTCTCACGGACCATTTCCATGGCGTCCGCCTGAGTGCCCAGGCGCCCTTCCAGTTGGGCGTCCTCCAACAGCTGCAGAATCTTCGAAAACTGCGGGCCGGGCTGGTAACCCATGCCGATCAGGTCGTTGCCGGTGAGCAGTGGCGGGGGCTGCAGGTGTTCGGCGCTGTACTCCTCGAACTTCTGGCGGGTGTATTCGTAGTTCTCCAGGCGGCGGTTGCTGCTCAGCACATCCAGGCGGTGAAGTTCCAAATGCTCCTCGAATTGCGACATTCGGAGAAAGCGCTTGAGTGTGCTTTCTTTCATTCGAGTTACGTCCTTAAACTTCATGTGATTGTCGATTAGTGCTTCGACCTGGTCGATCTCTTCTCGCGAGAAATGCAGGCGGGTCAGAATGTGGTGTGCCAGGCGCACGCCTTCCTCCACATGGCCGTCGAAGCGAATGCGGTCCGCCACGCGAAAGGTGCCCGGTTTGCCGACGTCGTGGAGCAGCGCGCCCAACGCCAGCGTGGCGGTGGGTTGGTTCAATTGTTCCAGCAGCAGCAGGGTGTGCTGCCAGACATCGCCCTCGGGATGGAACTGGGGTGGTTGCTCCACGCCTTTCATGTCCGCCACTTCGGGGAGCAGGTCTTCCAGCAACCCGGTGCCGTCGAGCATTTCGAAACCTCGGCGTGCGCCGCCCTCGGTCAGGATGCGGACCAGTTCATCGCGCACACGCTCCTTGGCGATGTGTTGGATCAAGGCGTGATCGCGCCGCATGGCGCTGAAGGTGTCGGCCTCGATTTCGAAATTGAGGCGGGCGGCAAAGCGCACGCCCCGCAGCAGCCGCAGGTGATCCTCACGGAACCTGGCATAGGGGTCGCCGATGGCGCGCACCAGGCCGCGGGCCAGATCGCCCTGTCCGTCCACGTAATCCAGAACGCGGCTGGTGTCGGGATCCATCAGGAGCCCGTTGATGGTGAAGTCGCGTCGCAGCACGTCCTCGCGGGGATCGTGCTCAAAACGTACGTGTTCGGGATGGCGGCCGTCTTCGTACTCGTGGTCGCTGCGGAAGGTGGCCACTTCCACCTGTTCGAAGATGTCGCGCACCAGCACCACGCCGAAGTGAGCGCCCACGCGGCCGGAGCGCGGGAAGAGATCCATGATGCGGTCCGGGCGCGCGTCGGTAGCGATGTCGAAGTCCTTGGGCTTCACGCCGAGGAGCAAATCGCGTACACATCCACCCACCAGAAATGCCTGGTGTCCGGCGGCGCGCAGCTTGGCGATCACCTGGTGGGCGAGAGCTTCGGAGTCCACATACCTATGCTAATATGAAGTCGCCGAACTCCACCTGGAGGCGGGGGAACCAAGTAGTCGGGGCGTAGTCCGAAAGGACAGAGTACTTTCAAGCTCTAGCCCGTCAGCTAACCTCGCAGGCAAATTTGAGAGTCGTCTTTGATGTAGGAAGGCGATCCTGGGAGCTTTCAGTGACAACCGAAAATCGGGCAGGCGCCGTCAAGGTGGTCGTCGCGACTACCGTGATGCTGTCCTTCATATCATTTTGGCGAGCCTCCGCCATCGTCTTGAGCGACCTTGCCAGCAGTGCCTATTATGTCGGCGGAATCGCCGAAAGGGCCGTTGGGAAATCCGCGCCGTGGTTCATCCTGGCGATCATGTTGTTTTCGTATTCCGTCCGCGCCATCTATATCGAGAGCTGCTCGATGTTCGTGCGCGGCGGGGTTTACAAAGTGGTGCACGAGGCGATGGGCGGAACGCTCGCCAAATTCTCGGTTTCGGCACTCATGTTCGACTACGTGCTGACGGGACCCATCTCGGGCGTTAGCGCGGGGCTCTACCTTGGCGGGCTGCTCAACGAATTCAGCGAGAGCATCCATCAGCCGGGCCTGCATGTCCATCCGCCATACTTCGCGGCGATTTTTGCGGCCGCCGTGACCCTGTATTTCTGGCGCAAGAACATCCAGGGCATGCACGAATCCAGTGAAAAGGCGCTGCGCATCATGCAGATCGGCACCGGCATGGTAGTGGTGCTGGTGCTCTGGTGCCTGGCCACGATTCTGACCAAGGGCTATCAGCCCGTGCCGTTCCCCTCGCTCGAAACCATTCGCTTCACGGACGATTCGGTGGGCTGGCTGAAGGGCACCATCGGGCCGTCGATTACGGCCATCGCCATCATGATCGGCCTGGGCCATTCGCTGCTCGCCATGAGCGGCTTTGAGACCCTGGCGCAGGTCTATCGCGAGATTGCGCATCCCAAGCTAAAGAATCTGGAGCTCGCCGGCTGGGTGATTTTCGGCTACAGCCTTTTCTTCACCTCGCTGGTTTCGTTCTTCGCCGTAATGATCATTCCGGATTCGGCGCGGCCGCAGTTTCTGGACAACCTGATCGGCGGGCTCTCGATGTACCTGATCGGCCCGCTTCCCCTGCGCCTGGCCTTTCACGGCGTGGTGGTGCTGGTGGGCGTGTTGTTGCTGGCGGGGGCCGTCAATACGGCGATCATCGGGTCCAACGGCGTGCTCAATCGCGTGGCCGAAGATGGCGTGCTGCCCGACTGGTTCCGCCATCCGCACCATCGCTTCGGAACTACGGGGCGGATCATCAATACGATCGTGGTGTTGCAGTTGGTGACCATTCTGCTGACCCGCGGCGATATGACGCTGCTGGGTGAAGCGTATGCATTCGGCGTGGTGTGGAGCTTCTCCATGAAGTCTCTCTCGGTGCTGGTGCTGCGCTACAAATTGCCGGAGAACCGGCTGTGGAAGACGCCGCTGAATTTGAAGATCGGCACGACCGAAGTTCCCGTCGGCCTGATCCTGATTACGTTGTCGCTGTTCTCGCTGGCCGTGATTAATGTGCTGACGAAAAAGGTGGCGACGATTTCCGGGATTGCGTTCACGATCGCTTTCTTTGTGGTGTTCGAGTGCTCCGAACTTTACAACAAGCGCCGCCACAAACACACCGGGCCCGAGACCGAGAAGTTTCGGCTGGATACGCATGCCGAAGTCTCCACGGAGGCGGTCCACGTGCGCCCGGGGAACGTGTTGGTGGCCGTGCGCAATCCCAATCGCATGCAGCACCTGGAGCGCATTCTGGCGAAGACGGACACGCGCAAGATGGATATCGTGGTGCTCTCGGTGCGGACGCTGAAGGCGGGCGCGGCCGAATACGGCCTGGAGCCGGAGCAGATGTTCGCGGAGTCCGAGACCAAGGTCTTTTCCAAGGTGGTGAATCTGGCGGAGAAGGCCGGGAAGCATGTGGAACTGATGGTGGTGGCGGGTAACGACCCTTACGACGCGGTGGTGCAGACTGCGGCGAGGCTGCAATCCTCGCGGATCGTGATGGGACTTTCGCCGAAGCTCACGCCGAGTGAGCAGGGCGCGCAGGTGGGCGAATACTGGGAGAAGCTGCCGGAGCCACGGCCATCACTGTCGCTGGAACTCGTGTTGGAGAATCAGAAGGACGTGGTGTTTTTCAATCTGGGACCGCACCCGCCGCGACTTTGGCCCGAGGACATCGCACTGGTGCACAGGCTGTGGCTGGAACTCAGCGCGCGTGGTCCGGGATCTAAGTTGCATCACCGCGATGTGCTGGGAGTGGCGTTGCGGCGAATGGCTGCCGATTTGGAATCGCCGCGGGCGGCGGAAGTGATCGACGATGTGGTTCGCGAGGCTGCGGGCGGCGGCAAGGGTACGACGTCGTAAGTTAGGCGTGGATTCATGGGCAAAGCGGTTCGGGTAGGTTAGGGTCGTGTATCGAAGGGCAGGTCTGATAAAGGTCGGGAGAGTTCTTTCCGCACGAGGAAAGCGGACGGGACACGCCGGCCGCTTTGGTGGGACGGCAACCCGCTTATGTGGTTTCTGTCATTTTTCCGGTAATGCCGTCTATCGGCCACAACGCCCAATCCTGAATACTCTAAACTGGGATGAGTGAAGGTTCGTGATCTGATGCGTTTGGTTGAGTCGGACGGCTGGAAACATGTCCGGACAACGGGCAGCCATCGCCACTACAAGCATTCGGCGAAGCCCAACGTAGTGACGATTCCCGGACATGCAGGCGATGACGTACCTGTGGGCACCCTGAAATCGATTCTGAAAGCAGCAGGATTGGAGGGCAGGCAATGAAAGTCAAATACGCGGTGGTCTTTGAACAGGCCCAGAACAACTGGGCCGCGTACGTTCCAGATCTGCCTGGGTGTATGACAACGGGACTAACGCTGGAAGAAACTGAGAACAACATACGCGAAGCGATTGTGGGCCACCTGAGGACGCTACGCGAATTCGGCGACCCCGTTCCACAGCCTACCAGCGTAGCTAGGGACGTTGAGATTTCTCCGGCCGCATAGTTTCCGGTAAC
>JBDTPR010000496.1:0-5362 GCA_039932635.1 Candidatus Solibacter sp. | reverse complement strand
TTAACCCCTTCACGATGGTCGGCACCAGGACCACCTTCAGCCCCGCCTTACGCACGTTCTCCAGGCATTGCAGTTTCTTTTCCCACAGCGATTCGCCGCGTGTTCGGCGGTACACGTCGTCACAGACACCGTCGAATTGCAGGTAGAGCGTATGCAGGCCGGCGTCCTTGCACTGATGGGCGAATTCCAGATCCGTGAACTTCAGGCCGTTGGTGGCCACCTGGGTATGAGAGAAGCCCATCTCCTTGGCCATGCGCAGCACATCCAGGAAGCGTGGATAAATCGTCGGTTCGCCGCCCGAAAACTGCACGATGCGGCCCGCCACCGGACGCTCGTCGCGCAGCGATTGCAGCATCTTCCGCACGGTCTCGAAATCCGGCTCATACAGATATCCCGCCGCATTGGCGTTGGCGAAACACACCGGGCATGTGAGATTGCAGCGGTTCGTCAAATCGACATTCGCCAGGCCCGTATGGCTGGTATGCAGATTGCACAGGCCGCAATCGTCCGGGCAGCGCGTGGCATTCGTGACGATCGGGTTCTCCAGCCCGCGATTGTCGCCGAACGACCACTCCTCCATCTTCAGGTACAACTTCACATCAGAATACACGATGTCGCGGAAGTCGCCATGGTTCTTGCAGTGCTTCTCCATGACCACCTTGCCATCGTCCTCACGGATTGTGGCATCAATCAGTTCCGAGCAATCCGGACATAGCGATTGGGTCTGTTTCGGCAGGCCTTTTTGGACCGGTTTGATGGGCGAGCCCGTATAGGTAGTTTCGGGTTGTATTACCTGAAAATGCGCCATGATCTGCCATTGTACGGCGACAGGCGTACAATTTAGGATATTTCGGGGTTAAACGGCGATTCCTGAGGGCTGTACGGCGTTTTTCGCGGGGCGAACGGTGCCGCTGAAGGCGCCCAATGAGGTAAACGTTACGTTGTACCCGCACCTTCTACCGGCGCGTTTTTACCGGCTTAACTGAAGATAGCGTGCCATCAGTTCGGTCTCCGGTACCGCTACCGCCCGCGCATATTGCCGGATGTAACTGGCCGTATAGATGCCCCCCGGCAGGCGCCCAAACTCTCCCCGTTCTATGGCTTCGAGATAACGGACGCCGATTTTCGTGGTCTCCGCGATATCCACCAGCGAGATCCCTTTTTGCCGGCGCAGCGCTGCCAGGTCGTGGGACTGGGTCGGGGCTTTTTTCATGCCGGGGACGCCTGCAATTCAAAGGCAACTCCGTCACACCGGGCGTCGGGTTAGAATTACATGCTTGGATCTCATTCACCTGGCGGTCGCCTTCACATCTGCCTTCCTGGCGGGCGCCATCAATTCCGTGGCCGGCGGCGGTACCCTGGTCTCCTTCCCCGCGCTCATCTGGCTGGGGCTGAACTCGGTCACCGCCAATGCCACGAGCACCGTGGCCATCTGGCCGGGTACCATCGGCAGCATGTGGGGGTACCGTCGCGAACTGCGCCAGGCCGAACCACGCTTCCGCATCCTCATCTTCCCCAGCCTGCTGGGCGGTATCACCGGAGCCCTGCTGCTGCGCTGGACCAAACCTGCCTTTTTCGATCAACTGGTCCCCTTCCTGATTCTCTTCGCGACCATGCTCTTCGTCGTCCAGGGTCCCATCCAGCGCCTGCTCAAAACCGGCGACGCGGAGAGCCACAAATCCACCAAATGGATGGTGGGCGCCCTCCTCTTCCAACTCGCCGTGGGAATCTACGGAGGCTATTTCGGCGCCGGCATCGGCATCCTGATGCTCGCCGCCCTGAGCATCCTCGGGCTCAACGACATCCACGAGATGAA
Organism: Candidatus Solibacter sp.; assembly: GCA_039932635.1. Taxonomy (GTDB): domain Bacteria; phylum Acidobacteriota; class Terriglobia; order Bryobacterales; family Bryobacteraceae; genus Solibacter. The sequence goes on along the minus strand of JBDTPR010000496.1, from coordinate 3,546 downwards.
CAGCCTCAAGGTCGTCTTCGGCGGCAGCATCAACGGCGTCGCGGCGGTCTACTTCGCCTACGCCGGGATGGTGCAGTGGCCCTACGTGCTGATCATGGCCGTAGGCGCCATCCTGGGCGGAATCGGCGGCGCCGGGACGGCGCGCAAACTGGGACGCACCGCGGTCCGCCGCATCGTCATCGCCATCGGTTTCGGCATGGCCATTTCCCTCTTCATCAAGAAGTAATCTCAAGATTCCTGGTCACTTTCGACGCATCCTGGCGTATATAAGTGATATGGCCAGAGTTCGCTTCGCGCTTCGCAGCCTTGCCAAGGCTCCCATGCTCTCCCTGGTGGTCGTCCTCTCGGTAGGCCTGGGGATCGGCGCCAACACCGCGATCTTCTCCCTCTTCCACCAGATTCTCCTGAGTGCCCTGCCCGTGCAAAGTCCCGAGGAATTGGTGGCGGTGACCTCGCCCGAAGAATTCAAGGGCGGCCGCAACTCCACCAACGATGCCGGCAACATGAACTCGATCTTCAGCTACCCCATGTTCCGCGAACTCGAGAAGCGTCCGCAGGGCATGAGCGGCATCGCCGCCTTCCGCAACCTGGAAGCCAATATCTCCCTGGGCAAGAACACCTTCGCCGGTTCCATGCTGCTGGTCTCGGGACGCTACTTCCCCACCCTGGGCGTCCGCCCGCTGATTGGCCGCATGTTGGCCCGCGAAGACGATAGCGGCGGCGGCAATGCCGTCGCTGTGATCAGCTATGGCTACTGGAACGACCGCCTGGGCGGCGAAAACTCCGTCCTCAACCAACCCATCCGCGTCAACGGCCAGGTGTTTACGGTGGTCGGCATCACCCCGAAGAACTTCACCGGCACCACCCTCGGCTCCGAACCCGACGTGTACATCCCCCTCGTCTTCAAGCCTCGCCTAACCCCGAACTGGGACGGCACCGATCGCTGGAGCGATTACTGGCTGTACGTTTTCGGGCGGCCGCAGCCCGGTCTCTCGCGCACCCAGGCCGAAGGGCAGCTGAACGGCGTCTATTCCGGTCTGCTCGAAACCCAATCGAAGATGCCGCAGTTCTACTACGCCAAGAAGCTCGACCGCTTCCTGCACTCGCGCCTCAAGTTCGAGGATGGCAGTCACGGGCAAAGCGAAATGCGCAGCAGTAGCCGCACGCCGCTGATCACCCTGATGATCGCTACCGTGCTGGTCCTGCTGATCGCCATGGCCAACGCCGCCAACCTGTTGCTGGCGCGTTCTGCCCAGCGCCGGCGGGAGATGGCCATTCGCGCCGCCATGGGCGCGGGACGCGGTGAATTGATGAGCCAGATGTTGACCGAAGCGCTCCTGCTGGCGGGGGCCGGCGGCATCGCCGGAATCACCCTGGCGGTGGTGACTCTGAAACTGCTCATCAACCAGTTGTCGGGCGAGACCCCCATTCACTTCCTCACCGCCCAATTGGAGTGGCCGGTCCTGCTCTTCGGACTCGGTATTTCCCTGCTCACCGGACTGATCTTCGGACTTTATCCCGCGTGGGAGGCGGCGCGCGCTTCGGCCGCTGCCACCTTGAAGAACGAATCCGGCCAGAGTTCCGGCACTGCCGGAGCGGCGCGAGTGCGCAAGGTCCTGGTGTGCGCGCAGGTCATGGTCTCGGCCGTGCTGCTGATCCCTACCGGGCTCTTCCTCAAGAGCATGGTCAACCTGATGCGTGTGGACCTCGGCATGAAGACCGAGAACCTGATCGGCTTCTCCGTCTCGCCCGCGCTCAACGGGTACAAGCAGGCGCAGACCCACGCGCTTTTCGAACGCGTGGAAGCCGAGATGGCTGCAATCCCCGGCGCCAAAGATGTGGCCGCCGCCCAGGTGCCGTTGATCGCCGGCAACAACTGGGGCAACGACGTCAAGATCGCCGGCCAGAAGGACCCGCAGGCAAGTTACAACTCGCGTACCAACGAGGTGGGGCCCGGCTTCTTCGGCAAGCTGGGCATTCCCCTGATCGCCGGGCGCGAGTTCACCGAGAGCGACACCCTCGCCGGTCCCAAGGTCGCTATCGTCAACCAGACTTTCGTCAAGAAGTTTCTGGATGGCCGCTCTCCCCTGGGAATCCAGTTCTCCGGCGGCGGCGGCCCCGCGCCCGACATCACCATCGTGGGGGTGGTGAAGGACAGCCATTATTCCAGCGTGAAGGACCCCGCGCCCCCGCTCTACTACCGCCCCTGGAGGCAGAACAAGGAGATCAACGGCCTCTACTTCTACGTGCGCACCGCACTGCCCGAGAAGCAGATGATCCCGCAGATCCGCCGCGTGATGGGCCAACTAGATCGCGACCTGCCGCTCCAGGATGTCCGCACCCTCGACGAGCAGGTGCGCCAGAACGTTTCGCAGGACCGCATCGTGCTCCAGTTGGCGGGAGTCTTCGCCGTCCTGGCGACTGCGCTCGCCATGCTGGGACTCTACGGCGTGATGGCGCACTCCGTAACCCGCCGAACGCGAGAGATCGGCATCCGCATCGCGCTCGGCGCGGAGCCCGGCAAAATTCGCCTGATGGTCCTCCGCGAACTCATGTGGATTCTGATTGCCGGCCTGATCGCCGGAGTCCCCGCCGCCATGGCGGTGGCGCGTCTGACGGAAACGCAGCTCTTCGGAGTACAGGCGAGAGACGTAGCAGTTATCGCCGGCTCCGTCCTGGCGCTGACGCTAACGGCGATCGCGGCAGGCTACCTGCCGGCGCGCAGAGCAGCACGAGTCAATCCGCTAGAAGCGCTTAGGTACGAATAGGCCGCAAAATCTGCAGCCCGTACACCACCTGCTTGCTCTCTCCGCAGGGCGAGCAGACTTGTGGCGTTGTGGGGCGGACTTCAGTCTGCGTACCGACTTCAGTCGGTACACCGGCCGAAGGCCGGAAGCTTCCGTACACTATTTCTTCTGTCCCACGCCGAACTGACTATTCGCCTGCGTCACTTTCCCGCCGGCGATCACCAGATCCAGCACCTTCTCGCTCTGCACCTCGCGCCCCGTCTCGTCCTTCAACGCCGCCACCACCTTACGAGTGGCCACGCTGATGATCTCTCCCGTGGACGAGTACCCGAATTTGCCATCCAGCGAGAAACTGAACCAGCCCGGCGAATCGCGCAGCTTGAGGCTCGCCACCTGCTTCGGAGGCATCACTGTATTGTCGAAAACGTGCACGAAATTGTTGGCGCCATCCACCACCCAAAGTTCCTTCTCATCGGGCGTCAGCGCAATCCCGTGACTCGGACACCCGTGGCGCTTCACCTCGCCCTTCTGCACGCCCTGGAATTCCACGCGATGGAGCATCTTCCCTGTCCGCACATCGCCCACTTCGAAGCCCAGCAGATTATTGATGTTCACGTACACCAGCGTATTGCTGCCATTCACCGTGAACGGGCGGATCACGTCGCCGAACGGACCCACTGTGGCCGTGACCTTGTGCGTCTTCGGGTCCGCAATATTGAGCACCTGCGACTTCAGCCCCGCCAGGTAGACGCGGCTCCCGTCATTGGCATAGATCGTATTGTGCGAACCTGATTTCGTC
>JBDTPR010000495.1:0-5365 GCA_039932635.1 Candidatus Solibacter sp. | reverse complement strand
TCGTGCGCAGCATGAATACGGATGCCATCAATCACGAGCCCGCGATCACCTTTTTCCAGACCGGCCTGATGGTTGCGGGACGGCCGTGCATCGGCTCCTGGCTCAGTTACGGCCTCGGCAGCATGAACCAGAACCTGCCGTCCTTCGTGGTGCTGCAGGCCAAGCACAATCACCCGAAGGCGAACGTGCAGGCCATCTCCGCGCGCCTGTGGAGCGCCGGCTTTCTTTCCGGCCAGTACTCAGGCGTGGGTTTGCGAAGCGCGGGCGATCCCGTGCTCTTCATCAGCAATCCGGATGGTGTGCCCTCCGAAGTGAGGCGGGGCATGCTCGACGGGCTCTCCGAACTCAATCAGCTTACGTTTCAGAAGCTGGGCGATCCCGAAACTAAAACGCGCATCGCGCAATACGAGATGGCTTTCCGGATGCAGTCGTCGGTGCCGGAGTTGTCGGATCTTTCAGGCGAACCCGAGGCCACGTGGAACGCATACGGCGAGGAGGCGCGCAATCCCGGGTCGTTTGCGCAATCGTGCCTGATGGCGCGCCGCCTGGCGGAGCGCGGCGTGCGCTTCGTGCAGGTTTATCATCGCGGCTGGGATGTGCACGGCAACCTGCCGGAAGTGCTGCCCAGCCAGTGCAAGGAAATCGACCAGCCGTGCTACGCGCTGGTGCAGGACTTGAAACAACGCGGCATGCTCGACGACACGCTGGTGATTCTGGCCGGCGAATTCGGTCGCACCATCTATTGCCAGGGCCGTCTGACTCCCACCGATTACGGCCGCGACCACCATCCGCGCTGCTTCTCTTTGTGGATGGCCGGCGGAGGTATCAAAGGCGGCGTGGTCCACGGCGAGACGGATGATTTCAGCTACAACATCACGCGCGACCCGGTCCACGTGCGCGATTTCCACGCCACGATTCTACGGCTGTTTGGAATCGATCACGAGCGGTTTACGTACAAGTACCAGGGTCTCGATATGAAGCTCACGGGCGTGGAGAAAGCGTCGGTGGTGAAGGAACTATTGGCGTGAATCGTCTTTGGAAAGATGATGTTCGAGGTCGCGACTGTCGTGAAGGATGCGGAGCGCCTCTACCACGCCGTCTTTACGGCGCCAGTAGGCAATGAAGTGCCTGGGATTTGCTACACGTGAACCAGTCACTCTGGCACTGCTTAGTTTGATGTGGTAGGTCCTTACTCCTCGGGCCGTAATTTCGGATGGACCTTCGATCCGAGCCGTCCAGGGTTAACTTCGATATCACGAAGCGCTTGCCGAATCAGTGCGGCGTAACGCACCGACGCGGCGTCTCCGAATTCCTTGACGGTCCATTTTGTGATAGCGGCGATGTCTCGGCGGGCAGGGACGGCAACCTGAAAGCTCGAACCTCGATGCTTAGGCACGCTTCCGCTCGGCGGCGATCTCGGCTCTTACTTCCTTGTGAATATCTTCGAAAAAGGCATCCATCTCTTCTTCGGAATTGATCTGGATGGAATCGCCACGCTCGCTGGCATCGATGCCCTCCTGAATTGCCGCACGAAGCCATTCAACTTTCGCCTGATCTTCCTTTTGGCGCTGCTCGAGGAGACGGAGTCCTTCGCGCACGACCTCGCTGGCATTGCCGAAACGGCCTGACGCGACCCCATCATCAATGAAGCGGTCGAAGTGATCGGTCAAATTGACATTGCGCGTGGGCATGCGAGAGTCCTCCAGCCACCATCGTATCAGGACTGGCAAAGATTGCCAATCGCTCTAAGCCACACGCTCCTGGTCCTTATACTGCAACTGGTACAACTTCCAGTAAATTCCCCGTGAGGCCAAAAGCTGCTGGTGCGTGCCGCTCTCGCGGAGCTTGCCTTTGTGCATGACCAGGATCCGGTCGGCGCGCTGAATGGTGGACAGCCGGTGGGCGATCACCACGCTGGTGCGGCCTTCCACCATACGATTCAGGGCGTCGCGCACGCGGAATTCGGTCTCGGTGTCCACGCTGGAAGTGGCCTCGTCCAGGATGAGGTAGCGCGGATTGTGGGCCAGCGCGCGCGCGAAGCTGATGAGCTGCTTCTGCCCGGTGGAGAGTCCGCTGCCGCGCTCGCGGATGGTGTGCGAGAAGCCTTCGGGCAGAGTACGGATGAAGTCCATCAGGTTGACTTGCTCGGCGGCGGCTTCCACCGCGTCGTCGCGGATCCCCTCGGTGCCTAGGCGGATATTTTCCGCCAGCGTGCCAGTGAAAAGGTACGGGTCCTGCAACACGACGCCGAACATGCGGCGCAGCTCCAGAGGGTCGAACTGCCGCACATCGACGCCGCCCACGCGTATGCTGCCGCGCTGTATATCGTAAAAGCGCAGTAACAGGCTGATGATTGTGGTCTTGCCTGCGCCGGTGTGTCCCACCACGGCGATGGTCTCGCCCGGCTGGATGGTGAAGCTGACGTCGCGGAGCACCCAGTCCTCGTCCTTATAGGCGAACCAGACCTGGTCGAATTCGATGGGGGCGATGACTGCCGGCACGGGTACGGGTGCGGCTGGTGCGACCACGGCGGGTGCGGAATCCAGCAGCTTGAAGATGCGCTCGGCGGAGGCCATGGCCGCTTGCAGGATGTTGTACTTTTCGCTGAGGTCCTGTATCGGGCGGAAGAAGCGCAGCCCGTATTGCAGGAAGGCCGCCACCACGCCGAGCGACAGTGCGCCGGCCTGTATGCGGAAGCCGCCATAGGTCAGGATGCCGGCGAGCGCCAGCATGGAGATGAATTCCACCACGGGGTAGAACCACCCGTAGGCGGTGATCGCACCCTTATAAGCGATCATGTGCTGGCGGTTGACCTCTTCGAACTCGCGTCCGGAACGCGGCTCGCGATTGAAAAGTTGCAGCACGACGATGCCGGTGATGTGCTCCTGCAGATAGGCGTTGATCCTGGCGATGGCCACGCGTATGCGGCGGTAGCTTTCCGTCACGCTGCGGCGGAAAATCACGGTGGTCAGGATGACGAACGGCATCGCGGTCAGCATGATCGCCGTCAGCAGCGGGCTGAAAGTGAACATGATCGCCAGGATGAAGACCAGCACCAGCAGATCGCCGAGGATGGTGACCAGGCCGGAGGCGAACAAATCGTTGAGCACGTCCACATCGCTGGTGACGCGGGTGACCAGGCGGCCCACCGGATTGCGGTCGTAGAACGAGAGGTCGAGAGTCTGCAGGTGGCCCATCAACTGGCGGCGCAGATCGAACATGGCGAGCTGTCCGGTGTACTGCATGAGGTACATCTGGATGAACTCGCAGACGAAATTGCCGGCCAGGACGGCGAGGTAGAGCAGACCGATCCGCGCGAGTCCATCGGCCGCGTCCTGGGGTAGATACCCGGTCAGCCATCCGGGCGGGCCGCCGGTAGGGGCAATGTAGCGGTCCACGGCAGTACGTGTGAGCAGGGGCCCGAGCACCTGTAGCGCGGACTGCACCAGCAGGAAAACAAGCGAGATAGCAATACGCAGGCGGTAGGGCCGCATGTAGCCCATCAGCCGGCGCATCAGGCGCCCGTCGTACGCTTTACCGAGGACTTCCTCTTCCACTTATCCTTCCCCTAATCCCAGTCTAACGGGCAGTCTACGGTTGACGGGTGTTTTCGCCGGATGGTACCCTATTCTGCTAAGTAATTTTCGACGGGTTTCTCCTTTTTATAAAGTCATGGATGCCATGTTGCACGCCCTGGGCGGGATACTGCTGCGCGCGGTGCCGACCTTTCTGCTGGTGATTCTGCTGCATTTCTACTTGAAGAATATGTTCTTCAAGCCGCTGGAAAAGGTGCTGCACGAGCGCTTCCAGGCCACCGAGGGCGCGCGGCAACATGCCGAAAAGAGCCTGATGGAGGCGGCGGCCAAGACCGCGCAATACGAGGAGCAACTGCGCACGGCCAAAGCGGAGATGTATCAGGCGCAGGAGCGGCTGAGCAAGGAATTGGCCGAGAAGGAAGCCGCGGCGGTTGCCGAAGCGCGCAAGAGCGCCGACGCCGCAATCAAACAGGCCAAGGCGGCACTGGCGGCGGACGTGGAAGCGGCCAAGGCGAACCTGGCGTCGGATAGCGAAACGCTGGCCAATCAGATTGCGGAGGCCATCCTGCGGAGGAACGCTGCATGAGGCGGCGACTTGCAGTAGTCGCGATGGCGGCGGGCCTGGTGCTTGCCGGCGGTGTGGCGCGCGCTCAAGAGCACGAGCCCGAAAAAAAGGCCACGGCGGAGCAGGGCGCCGAGCACGGCAAAGAAGCCGAAGAAAGCTTCGCGGAACGGCACGAACTCGAGCTCAAGTGGGCCAACTTCCTGTTGCTCGCGGGCCTCTTGGGGTACATGATCGGTAAGAACGCGGGTCCGTTCTTCGCGGCGCGGTCGGCCGGCATTCGCAAGGACATGGACGAGTCTCTGCGGCAGCGCCAGGAGGCAGAAGCCACGGTAGCCGACGTAACGCGGCGGCTGGGCAACCTGGAGCAGGAAATCTCCAGCCTGCGGTCGCAGAGTGAGAACGAAGCCAAAGCCGAGACTTCGCGCATTGCGCAGCAGACGGCCGCGGAAATCGCCAAGATTCAAACCCACGCAGAGCAGGAGATCGCCAGCGCGGGCAAGGCGGCGCGGATGAGCTTGAAGAAATACTCGGCGGAGCTGGCGATGGGGCTGGCGGAACAAAAAGTGCGCGCCCGGATGACGCCGGCCACGGAAGACGCGCTGGTTCAAGGATTCGTACGTAATCTGAAATGACACTTTCTGTCGTAGCCACGCGATATGCCAAAGCGCTCGCGGACGTGACCACCGCGAGCAGCGCCGCTTTGCAACCGGCGGAAGCGCTGACGCAGTTGCGCGCGTTCGAAGCTGCCCTGAATTCCTCCCACGAGCTGAAGAATGCGCTGAGCACTCCGGCAGTGCCGGCGAGCCGCAAGCGAGCCGTGGTGGGCCGGGTTGCGGACCTTTTGACGCTTTCGCAGGTGGCGCGCAATTTTCTGTTCGTGCTGATCGATCACCGGCGAATCGGTCTGTTGGGCGCGATTCTAAGCGACTTCGAACTGATCGTGGACGAGCGCATGGGGTTTGCGAGGGCCGAAGTCTCCTCTCCCACTGAACTTACGGAAGCGCAGCGCGGCGCCATCAATGCGGAACTGGAGCGCCTTTCGGGCAAACGCCTGCGGATGCGCTTCGCAGTGGACCCGGCGCTGATCGGCGGCGTAGTGGCGCGCATCGGATCGACGGTATACGACGGCAGCGTACGCGGGCAGTTGCAGACGCTGGGGCGCCGTCTCAGCACGGAACGATAATCGGAAAAAATATGGCTCAAATTCGAGCGGACGAAATAACCAGTATTCTGCGCCAGGAAATCGAGAACTACGCGAGCGCCA
>JBDTPR010000494.1:0-5371 GCA_039932635.1 Candidatus Solibacter sp. | reverse complement strand
TGGCCAGCCAGTTCCAGCCCAGCAAAATGATGAATGCGCTGGACGTGGTGGGCTCGCTGCGGCAGGACCGGCACAGTGGCATCATGGGCGAACTCGGCGCCACGTCGCCGATGATTCCGCTGAGCTTGAAAGTGCGCTCGCTGGATTCGAAAGAGGCGGTGCTGAGCGAGAAGGATTTCCACTGCAACGTATTCGTCCACCAGAAATGGACGCCCACGCTGATGATGCTGGCGCTGTACAACTCGATCTCGCGGATGAATGATTTCTCCGACGATGCAACCTACCGTTTGAAGGGCAAAGTGGAGATGAACGGGCTGGGCAGCATCGGCCTGGCGACGATGCAGGCGCAGGGCGATATGCCGATGCCGCCGCCGATGGCGCTGGCGGTGTGGCTGGGCGATAAGTTCAACCGGCTGTATCTAAACAATGTGAATACGCCGGATGTGAAGGGCGTGTCGCTGACGTTGGATCTGCTGCCGGAACGGCGCGTGGCGGCGGTGCAGAGCGGCTGGGTGGCGAATCCGGATGTGCAGGCGGGCGACGATCTGGCGGTGAAGGTGTCGGTACGGCCGTATCGCGGAGACGCGATACAGCGCGAGGTCACGGTGAAGATTCCGGCCGGGCTCGCCAAGGGCGACCATCGTATTCTACTGAGCGACGCCGATACCTTGAACCGCATGCAGAGCGCGGCGGGCTTCAACAATCGCTTCATCGATGTGCCGCAGGCCGTTTCGCTGTTGAATCAGGAACGCAGCAACAACCGGCTCTACGTATCGCTGTTGAAGGCGAGCCCGACGGCGTATTACGACGACAAGACGATGCCGAGCATGCCATCGAGCGTGTTGAACGTGATTCAGGCGGGCAAGGCATCGAATCGCGCGATGGTGACCACGCCGGAGACGGCGTCGGAACAGGCGTCGATTCCCTTCGATTACATGGTGACGGGCAGTTACTCGATTCGAATTCACGTCAAATGAAAATATTGATCTATTTGCTGGCGGCTGCCGGCGCAATGTCCGCCGGCCAGACGCGCACGTGGACGCAGGGTGAAGCGTCCGATTTTGAAAAAGGGAATTTGAAAAATCTTTCGTTGCGCAGCGATGGGCGGCTGACTCTGGCGCCTGCGTCGAAGGAGTGGTTCGATACGGCGTCGTCGTATTTGTGGGCGATGGCTCAGGATTCCAAAGGGAATCTGTATGCCGGCGGGGGGACGAGCGCGAAGCTGTTCCGGATTCCGCCGGACGGCAAGGGCAAATTGCTGGCCGAGTTGGAAGGGCTGGAGATCCACGCGATCGCGGTGGACACTCGCGACCGCGTGTACGCGGCCACGGCGCCGGACGGCAAGGTGTACCGCATCACGGGCAACGGCAAGCCGGAGGTTTTCTACGATCCCAAGGCGAAGTACATCTGGGGCATGGCGTTCGACGCGGCCGGGAATCTGTTCGTGGCGACCGGGGATCAGGGCGAATTGCATCGCGTGACGCCGGACGGCAAGGGCGCGGTGTTTTTCAAGAGCGATGAGACGCACGTGCGATCGCTGGCGGTGGACGGCAAGGGCAATCTGATTCTGGGGACGGAGCCGGGCGGCCTGGTGCTGCGCGTGTCGCCGGCGGGCGAGGGCTTCGTGTTGTTTCAGATGACGAAGCGCGAAGTGACGGCGGTGGCGCCGGCGCCCGACGGGTCGATTTATGCGGCGGCAGTGGGGAACAGGGGCGCACCTGCTGCCGCGCCGCAGGCTCCTCCGTCTCCGCCTCCGCCGGCAGCGGCTCCGGGGCAGGTCACGGTGAACGTGGGGGGCTCGCGTCCTCCGCCGGGAATCGTGCCGCCACCCTCGTCGGCGCCGGGCGGTGTGGCGGGCGGCAGCGAGGTCTACAGGATCGACGCGGACGGCGCGCCGCGGCGCATGTGGAGTCACGCGCAGGATGTAGTGTACGCGATCGCGTTCGACGCGGGCGGGCACGCGCTGATCGGGACGGGGAACAAGGGGAACGTGTACCGGATCGAATCGCCGGCGCTGTACACGTCGCTGCTGGCGCTGCCGGCCACGCAGGTGACGGCGTTCCAGGCGGCCAAGGACGGCCGGCTGTATGCGGCGACGGGGAACACGGGCAAGGTGTTCGAGATTGGTCCCGGGCTGGAGCGCGAAGGCTGGATAGAGAGCGACGTATTCGATGCCGGGATGTACTCGCTGTGGGGTCGCGTGGGGTTCGAAGGCAATCTGCACGGCGGGCAGGTGACGCTGGCGACGCGCAGCGGGAATCTGGATCGTCCGCAGAAGAATTGGAGCGCGTGGTCGGCGGTGGCGAAGGGCGCGCGCAGCGTGTCTCCGGCGGCGCGGTTCGTGCAGTGGAAAGCGACGCTGGCGGGCGGAGCGGAGTTGGATTCGGTGGACGTGGCGTACCTCTCGAAGAATGTGGAGCCGCGGATCGATGAGATTGAGGCGACGCCGGCGAATTACAGGTTTCCGGCTTCGACGTCGGGGCTGATCACGTTTCAGCAGACGCTGAATTTGCCGCCGCTGGGGAAGCGGACGGGCGGCGGGGGCATGTCGTTGTCGTCGGACAGCACGCCGGCGATGCAATTCGCGAAGGGGTTCATTGGGACGCGGTGGTCGGCGACGGACCCGAATGGCGATGGGATGGTGTACACGGTGGAGATCCGCGGGGTGGGCGAGACGGAGTGGAAGCTGCTGAAGGAGAAGGTGCCGGAGAAGTACCTCTCGTGGGACTCGACGGCATTTCCGGATGGCGAGTACAGGGTGCGGGTGACGGCGTCGGACGCGCCGGGGAATCCGCCGTCGGAAGCGCTGACGTCGCGGACGGAGGGGAGTCCGTTCTGGATCGATAATACGCCGCCGAAGATTATGGGGCTGGTGGCGGCGCGGTCGGGCGGGAAGCTGCAGGTGAAGTGGCACGCGGCGGATGCGCTGAATCAGTTGGTGAAGGCGGAATACTCGGTGGACGGCAGCGAATGGAAGGTGGCGGCGCCGGTGTCGCGGCTGTCGGACGCGCTGGAATTGGATTACGAATTGACGCTGGATGCGGCGGCGGGCGAACACACGGTGGCGGCGCGGGTGGAGGACGACTACGGGAACGTGGGTGTGGAGAAGGTGGTCGTGAAGTAGGCGCGGTCAACCGAAGAGCGGTGCACGGCAGGTGGGTCGCAATCAGCAGATGGGCAAAGACCGACCAGTCGGAGCTTCGCTCCGATTTGCTCGCCGTCGCTCCCTGACGGTCGCGGCTCTGATTGGGGTTCGCCTCTGGGCGCAGGGGTCACGAAAAATCGCCAATCTCCAGGTCGGAGCTTCGCTCCGAGGCGGGACGTCCCGCGCGGACCAGGGGGTCCGCCCTACAAGGCTACCGGGTCACGAAGAGGTTCGGGAGGAGTTTGGCGTATAGCAGGTGGCGCCAGGTGGCCCAGTCGTGCGCACCGTTGCCGCCCACGTAATAGTCGTGCTTGATTTTGTGTTTGTCGAGGATCTGGTGGAAGAGCACGCTGCGGTTGGTCGGAATGTCCTCGCGCGTGCCTAGTCCGACGAGAAGGTAGTCCACCTTTTTGTTGGTCTCGGGATCTTTGAGAAACTCGGGAATCGACTTTTCCGAATCGGGATCACCGGCGCTGAGGATGCCGAACGACGCGAAGAGATCCAGGCTCTTGAAGCCCACCAATTGCGCATGCCGTCCGCCCATCGAGAGGCCCGCCAGAGCGCGTCCATGCCGGTCGGCTCGCGTACGGTACAGCTTGTCCACAAGAGGCACGATGTTCTGGCGCAGTTCGGCTTCGAAGAGTTTGAATGTGAGCTCGGTGTGTTTTGGATCGCTGCGGTGGACCACCTGGTTATTCGGCATCACGATGATCATGGGCTGGGCTTTGCCATCTGCAATGAGGTTGTCCTCGATGAAGGCCGCGCGGCCATCCAGGAACCACGTGGACGCCACCTCGCCGCTGCCGCCGAGCAGGTACAAAACGGGGTACTTCTTCTTCCCGTCGTAAGCCGGCGGAGTGTACACGTACATCTCACGCTCGCCGTTAAGCGCGGCCGAATGGTAGACGTGCCGGGTCACGTTGCCGTGGGGTACGTTGCGCGCGTCGTAATAGGCAGGCGCGGCGCCATGGACCATCAGTTGGCTGTAGGCAGGCTGATCGGAGAAACCCGTCAGCGTGTTGTTCGGATCCGCTACGCTCACGCCGTCGATGATGAACTTGTACACGTACATGTTGGGCGGGATGGGGCCGAGGGTCAGGGTCCACACGCCGTCGGCACCCTTGGTGAAGGGTAGCGGAGCGGTGGGAGTTCCCAGGGCCGCCGCGATGGTCGCGCCCGAGAGTTGGACTTCGAGGGCGCGCGGCGCGCGGAGGCGGAAGGTCACCGTGCCGTCGTCGCGGACTTCGGGCGAGATCACGTTGGCGCCGTAGGGTATCAGGTTCTGCGTGTTCTTCTGCGGGTTCCAGTCGAGATTGACCTGAGCCTGCTGGGCCACGGCGGGCAAGAGGGATGCCAGTGCGACAACCAGCAGGCGGCGCGAGATCGGGTTCATGGGGATACCTCGTGGTTCTACTTGCCCGGGTCGGGCGGTGAGACGCGGCGGATCCAGATGTTGCGGTAGCGGACCGGCTGCGAGTGGTCCTGCAGGCTGAGCGCTTCCTCGGCGGCGTGCGGCGTGTACTTGGCGACCTGGCGCCAGATGGTGGTGCCGAGCTGCTCCATGTGATTTTGCACCAGCACTCCGTTGAAGAGCACGGTGAAGTAGGCGGGCTTGACGAGTTTGCCGTCCTGGAATTTGGGCGCCTCGAAGATGATGTCGTAGGCATTCCATTCGCCCTGCGGACGCGCGGGGTTGACCAGCGGTGGCCACATGCCGTACATCGCGCCGGCGGAGCCGTCGGCGTAAGTGAGGCTCTGGTTGGATTCGAGGACCTGGATCTCATAGCGGCCCATCAGTTCCACGCCGCTATTGCCGCGGGCCTGGCCGGCGCCGACGGCCTCTTTGGGGATCTGCCATTCGACGTGAAGCTGGCAATCGCCGAACTTCTCCTTGGTGAGGAGCTTGCCGGTGCGGGGCACGATTTCGATGTAGCCGTTCTCGACCTTCCATTTGGGCTCCTGGGTGACGCCGCCACGGCCGCCCTGTACCCACTTGGAGAGGTCCTTGCCGTCGAAGAGCACGATGGCATCGGAGGGCGGCGGCGCGGAGGTGATGGGGGGCACGACGATTTTGACGGCGCGCGGGCGCTCCATATCGTGGACCTTCCATTTCTGGTTGGGCAACTGCGGCGTATCGTTGTAGCCCTTGACGTCGTCTCCGTGGTCTGGCGGGATGCCTTGCGCGAATAACGCGCCGGCGGCAAGCATCAGGATGGCAAACTTCAT
>JBDTPR010000493.1:0-5373 GCA_039932635.1 Candidatus Solibacter sp. | reverse complement strand
CACGTACTGTTGCCCCGCCGCCAGCGAATAGAAGACACTGCTGAGGTTGCCCTCTTCGCTTTGCATTTCATCGATCAGGCGCACGGTCGCCTGCTGCTCGGTGGCGTAATCGGCGGCAATCGATTCCATGGAGCGCATGGAATCCACCGCGATCACGCCCGAAATCAAAAGCAGAACCACCAGGAGCGTGAAGCCGGCCACCAGGACCGGAAGGACATAACGTTCCTTGAGCATGGGTACCTACCCTGAAATTCTTGCACACGACAGGCCCGACAGCCGGGGCATGTACAGAACGAGGCTACGTATGGCGCCAAAGAACTGTTAGGAGCAGAGGTCAGGTGTAGCGCTCCTCACTATCGCGCCGCTGGACGCGCTGGTCGCGCAGCGCCTGAAAGAGGCGCAGACGGGCGCCAAAATGTTTGACGGCGAGCACCGGTACCGCGGCGCCCATCAGCGCCTGCTCGGTCTCGCTACCCAGCAGGACCGCGGCCGACGCGCTGCGTCCGCGAGTGCCCATCACAATCAGGTCGCTCGCCTGCTCCGAGGCCACGCGCAGTATCGTCTGCGCCACGTTCGCAGCTTCCACGAAGGATGCCCGGGCGAACACGCCGTGCAAATCTATCGGCGCGGTGAAGATACCGAAGGCGCGCTCGGCGTTCTCCACCAGGATCTGGTCGAATTCGTCGAAGGTGACGGTGGCATCGTTGAAGTACACGTGCAGCGCGAGGCACTCATCCAGGCCGGCTGCCTCGCAAATCGAGGTCGCGATGCCCAGGCTGTCGGCCGAGCGCGGCGAGAAATCGATTGGCACGAGCACGCGTTCGATGGTGGCGGGCGCGCCATCGGGCACCATCCAGACGGAGCACGGCGCTTTCATGGCGAGGCGGCGGGCCAGGGAGCGGCGGCGCCGGGCCTGCCGTTTGTGGCCCAGTAAAATCAGGTCGCTTCCGCGGTCGGCGGCCAGATCGAGAATCGAATCCAAGAGGTCGCCGGTTGCCAGTTCGCAGGTGGCGCCGGGCAAGCTGCGTTCGACCTTTGCGGCCACATCGGTCCGCGGCGTGGTGGGTTCCGCGACGTGTACCGCGAGGGTAGAAATGCCTGGCAGCAGGCGGCCGAGCATCGCGGCGTAATCGAGCAGTGAGGCATCGCTTTCCTGGCCGGAGAGGGCCACCAGCATGTTGCGGAAAACAGGCACGGACCTATCGTACAATTTCGCCGGCACGGGGATGCGGGAAGGGCCCGAGAGTTGTTGGGTCATCCGAACCGGGGCGGATCCTGAAGGTGGAAATCACGGTCCAACAATGCCTGCAGCAGCCCGATGCGTTCGCCGCGGCGTTTGGCGATCAGCACGGGAATCCTGGCGTCCATCAACATGTGGTCCGATTCGCTGCCCAGCAGGATGCTGGCGGAACGGGTCTGTCCCCGGCTGCCCATCACTACCAGATCGGCGGCGGCGCCGTCCGCGATCCGTTCCACGGCCTGCACCACATCCGGTCCCTCGGCAAAGAGCGGGCGCACCGTGATGCCGCCGGTATCGAGCGGCGCCAGGAATCGGTCGAAGGCCGCCTGCTCGCCGGCGCGGAGGGAAACGTCGTACTCGGCGGAAGCGGCCACTGCTTCGTCGAAGTAGACGTGCAGGGCAAGGCACTCGGCATTCCCTCGGGCGGCAATCCGCGCGCCAAGGCTGAGCGCGTAGGCGGAAGGCTCGGAATAGTCGATGGCGGCGACCACGCCCCGGATCTCATTCGAAGCGCCTTCCGGGTGCATCCAGACCGAGCAGGGCGCCTGCATCGCCAGGCGGCGGGCCAGGGCGCGCCGCCCGCTGTGGTCGGATGCGTGGCCCAGCAGCACCAGGTCCGCGGAGCTTTCGGCGATGGTTTCCAACAAGCGGTCAATCACGTCTCCGGTGAGCACACTGCACTCGGCATTCGCCATCCCGAAGTGCTGTGCGACACCGGCTTCCAGCAGGCGCAGGGCCTGCTGATGGGTGGGATGCTCGGAGGTGCGGGGATTGGTGGCCCAGTTGAGTACGTGCACAAACCGGCACTCGACGCCCGGAGAAATCAGCGGCAGAATGCGCGCGTAGCGCAGCAGGCCGGCATCGCGGACAGTGTCCCCCACCGCGATGACGGCCCGCTCGAACAGGCGCGCGGGCATCAGGCCCGCACCGCCGCCGCCTGCTGCGCTTCCACCGGCTTATCGAAGAAGCGATACAGCACGGCCCACAAAACGATCGCCGTCACCACGCCGATCAGGAAGTCGGTGAGCACGACCACGACTGCGGTGTAGATCATCAGGGAGATGTGGAATGCGTTGTGCGCCAGCACCTGTTTGACTTCGGCCGGCTTCACCATGGCCGTGGAGACGTAGAGCAGAATGCCGCCGATGCAGGCCATCGGGACCATTTCCAGATAGCTCGCCAGGAAGAGCGCGAGCAACAGCTTCAGGATGCACTTGAAGATTCCAGCGAGCGGCGAAATGGCGCCCAGCTTGATGTTGGTCGCGGTACGCGCCAACGCGCCGGTGTGCGGGAAGCCGTTCATCAGGGGAATGAAGATCTGCACCATGCCCTGTCCCCAGAGTTCCTTATTGGGGTTGTAGGGTATGCCGCGATTGTCCGCCAGGCGATCCGCCATACGTGAGCACAGCAGGCTTTCGATGGCGGCCACCAGGACGATCGCCACTACGTAATAGGCAAGGTCGCCCAACGCTTCCGCCGTGACGGGCAGGGGAGCGGGAGGGGTGAAGACGAAGAAATCGGTGGGAATGCTGCCGTACTTGTCCTTGATCAGCGAGAAGCCCTTCCCGGCCCACACCGTGCCCGAGACCAGCGAAGCGGCGCCCAGTGCGATCAGCGGGGCAGGGATGAAGACGGAGACCTTGAGGATGTACTTGACCATCAGGAAGGTGGCCAGTCCGATGACGATCGCGTAGGGGTTGATCTGCCCGAGATTGTCGGAGATCACCGCGAGCTTCTCCAGAAAATGAGTGGGCATTTTCGACTTGATGCCGAGGATCTCGCCCACCTGAGAGAGCGCGATGGTGAACGCGATACCGATCGTGAAGCCCACTACGATTGAGTGCGGCACTTTGGCGACAATCTTCCCCAATCGCGCCACGCCAAAGAACACCAGGATGCAGCCGGCGATCAACGAGGCGAGCACTAACATACTGTGGTTGTACTTCGCCATCAGCCCCGCGATCACCGGAATGAAGGCCGCGGTGGGGCCGTACACCTGGTATTTCGAACCGCCCCATAATGCGCCAACCATGCCCGCAACCGCGCCGCCCGCGATGCCTTGCTCCGGCCGCAAGCCGCTGGCCATGGCGAACCCCATGGCGAGCGGAATCGCCACCATGGCGACGATCAGCCCGGCCATGAAATCGCGCAGAATGTTGAGCCCGAGGCTGCCTTTGAAGAGGTCTTCGTAACGCCCGTCGTAAGGGTTCAGATAGTATTTCAGCCGGCCGAGCAGCGGTTGCTCGTCTGGCGGGACGGCGGTAGGCGGAGCGGTTTGCACATCAAGCATTCGCCACCTCGCCGGAACCGGCCGCGTTGGTCATCAGCGGAACCTGATAGGGGATCGGCTGGCGCAGCGGAATCCAGGAGCCGTCGCCCTGGCACTGCGCGACATCGCCGGCCTCGATCTGGTAGAACCACCCGTGCAGCCGCAGGGAGCCCTCCTGGACGCGCGAGAACACGCTGGGGAACGTGCGCAAGTGCTCTAGCTGCAGCCGGACATTCAATTTGGCAACGGCGGCCACTGCCTCGTGTGCGTCTGGTGTGCCGCCGTGGCGTTCGAAGGCTTCGCGCGCCCCCTCCGCGTGCTTCAGCCATCCCCTGACTTCGGGCATACGCCGCAGCGCCTTCGGATGCAGCAAGCCCTTCATGGCGCCGCAATCGGAGTGGCCGCAGATGACGATGTCCTTGATGGGCAGCGCATTCAGCGCGTACTCGATACTCGCGGAGACCGCGTTGCTGCGGCCCTGCGGAGGCACGATATTGCCCGCGTTCCTGCAGACGAAGAGATCGCCGGGCGACGTTTGCGTCAGTAGATCGAGGGAGATCCGGGAATCCGAACACGCGATGACCAGCGTCTCCGGACTCTGCGAAGCTGCCAGCTGCTGAAACAGTGTCTTGTTCTTTGGAAATACCGTGTCCTGAAAATGTCGAATGCCTTGGATGATTTTATCCATTCTTCCCTCCGCCGCCTGAAGAAACAGGCGCGCTTGGAAGTGAGACGCCGCTCGGTATCCGAAAGTCACAGGAAAATGAACGACTTACAGAACAAGGCTACAAGTCGTGCCAGAGTTTAGTTAGTCTCTTGTACCGCGGGGATTCTTCTGGCATGCTGGCAATAATTGCTGGCGCGGCGTGATTTGTATCTCACTTAGTGGAAGTTAACGCAACGCCGGGCTCCGTAGAGTATAGACCCATTTGTTGTACGATCGCCTCTCACGCCCCTTCGTGGGAGGCGATCGATTTATTCGATGGTAGCCAGCAGTTCGCCGGCAGTTACCGTGGCGCCTTCCCTGGCAGTAACTGTCAGGACTCTTCCCGCGCGCGTAGCTTTCAACTCATTCTGCATCTTCATCGCTTCCACCACCACGATGCCCTGTCCCGGCACCACTTCGTCTCCTGCGGCGGCAAGGACCCTAATAACTTTGCCGGGCATTGGACTTAGTATGGATTGCAGCGCGCCCGCACCGTCCCTCGCCGTCTTGCGCGACCAGCGCCGCGGATCGTGAGCCTCGATCTCGAAGCGGTGCCCCTCGATGGAGACCACCATGCCCGCCGGCGTGTCCTCCACGAAGGCGTCGTAGCTGCGGCCATCCAAAAGGATTGTGTAGACGCCGGGCTCCGCCGTCTCCACGTCGGCTTCGCGCTGCGGACCGTCGCCGAGTTGGAAGCGGCAGGCGGGCGCAGGCTCCACGATCTCGATGGTGTCCGCCCGTCCGTCTATGGTGAGCGAGAGTTTCATCGCAGCAGGCCGTCCCGTCCCGTGGCTTGCCAGCGGCTCGGAGTTGCCGTGGCCGCGGCGGGTTCGATGCGAGCCGTGCGCGCCGTGGTGTGCAGCGCGGCGGCCAATGCGGCCACCGCGTTCAACTCCGCGGAGGCTTCCAGCGGCGGACGCCGTTTCCAGAATTCGTCAATGAAGCCGGTATGCAGGTTGCCCGCGCGAAACTCGGCGTCTTCCAGAATCTGGCGGAAGAAGGCGAGGTTGGTGCGTATACCGCCCACGTCGTACTCACGCAATGCACGCAGCATGCGCTCGGTGGCGTGCTCGCGGGTGTCCGCCCACACGGCGAGTTTGGCGAGCAGCGGATCGTACTCCATCGGCACCGTCCAACCCGTGTAGACGCAGCCATCCA
>JBDTPR010000492.1:0-5396 GCA_039932635.1 Candidatus Solibacter sp. | reverse complement strand
GTCCCGCGCGGACCAGGGGGTCCGCCCTACAGTTGGGTCACGCGTTATAGTGAGGTGAGTCTTCCTCCATGGGCCGCATCCGCATTCTCCCCGACCAGGTTGCCAACCAGATCGCCGCCGGCGAAGTGGTGGAGCGTCCCGCCTCCGTCGTCAAGGAACTGCTGGAAAACTCGCTCGATGCCGGCGCCACCGAAGTGCGCGTCGAAGTCGATGGCGGCGGCCGCCGCCTCATCCGAATCGTCGATGATGGGTGCGGCATGCTGCGCGACGACGCGCTCCTCGCCTTCGAACGCCACGCCACCAGTAAACTCCGCAACGTCAAGGATTTGCTCTCCATCTCCACCCTCGGATTCCGCGGCGAAGCCCTACCCTCCATCGCCTCCGTCTCTCGCCTGCTGCTCGAAACCCGCTCGCTCGAAGAGGCCACTGGCACGCGCATCGAAATCGCCGGCGGCAAGATGCTGCGCTGCGAGGAAGCCGCCCTTGGCGGCGGCACCGTCATCACCGTCCGCGACCTCTTTTACAACGTGCCCGCGCGTCGCAAATTCCTGCGCACCGAGCAGACCGAACTCGCCCACATCGCTTCCCTCGTCACCCACTACAGCCTCGCCCACCCCCGCAAGAGTTTTAGCCTCCGCAGCGGGCCCAACGACCTGCTGGCCGTCACCCCCGTCGACACTCTACAGGAGCGCGTCTACCAGGTCTTCGGCAGCCGGACGCTCGACGAACTGGTCGAGATCGGCATCCGCGAGCGCGACCTTTTCATGCCGCCGGTCTCCGTCCCGCCCTCGCAAGCCATCGCCGAGGCCCGCTCCACGGAGCCAGACGATCCGCCCGTCCGCCGCTTCCGCCTGAGCGGCTTCTTCTCGCGCCCGCAGATACAGAAGAACAATCGCAATTCCATCTATATCTTCGTCAACGGCCGTCTGATCCGCGACCGCCTGGTGCTCCACGCCCTCTCCAGCGCCTATTACAATCTGATGCCGCCCTCGGCCTACCCCTTCGCGCTCCTCTTCCTGGAATGCGACGCCGAAGAGGTCGACGTCAACGTGCATCCCTCGAAGACGGAAGTGCGGTTCCGCCACGGCACCTTCGTCCACGATTTCGTGCGCGACACGATTCGCGAACGCCTCATGGAGAGCCGCCCCGCGAACACCTTTTCGCCCGCGCTGCCCGCTCCTCCGGCCCAGGCTGCCGCCGCGCTGCCGTACTCCGAATTCAGCCAGATGATCGAGAACGAGCAGCCCGTCGCCGCCGGATTGGTAGACCGGGAGATGACGAATGCGGCGCCCGCCGCCGCTGCCGCATGGCCCGCCGCGATTCCCGATTTCACCCTGCGCGCCACCGCCCCGCCCGCGCCGCGTTTCGATTTCTCCGCGCCGCCTATCGAGGTCACGCCCGGCCCGCCGCCCTCCGGCAAGCTTTCGCGCCACCTGGATATGCACGGCGTCTTTCCGCCGGACGCCATCCCCGCTACCGAAACCTCGCTCTCCGCGCTCAGCGAACTCCGCCCCCTCGGCCAGATCCACGAGAGCTTTATCATCGCCGTGGGACGCGACGGCTTGTGGATTATCGACCAGCACGTCGCACACGAGCGAATCCTTTTTGAGCAGGTTCTCAAGCAGCGCGCCGCCGGACGCGTCGAGATGCAGCGCCTGCTCATGCCGATGATCGTGCAACTCACCGCCGAGCAGCAGATCGATTACGCCCGCATCGCCGAAGAGTTGCACGCGTCGGGCTTCGAGACCGAGCCCTTCGGCAATCGCACCATCGCCGTCAAAGCCGCGCCCGCCGCTGTTGGCCCGCAGGACCTGGAGCGCATCCTGTTCGAGATTCTCGAGATCGCCGAGAACGAAATGCGCACCGCGTCGCTCGACGACCTGCGCCGCAATATCTGCGCCTCCATCGCGTGCCGAGCCGCCATTAAGATCAACATGCGCCTTGATATGGCCAAGATGGAATGGCTGCTGCGCGCCCTCGCCGCCACCGATTGCCCCATGAGCTGTCCGCATGGTCGGCCGATTGCAATGCATTACTCCACGCGGGAGATTCTGAAGGACTTCCACCGGATTTAGAGGGGCGGGAAGGACTTTCCGGGATCGAGGGAAGGCGGCAAGTCGCCACAGCGGGCTCCAGATCAGCCGGTCAGAATCTCCAGCCGAAAATTTCGTTGGAGTTTGCATGATCAAGAACAAACGAAGCTCAGAGAAAATCTCGCGACGCACCACCCTCGCGGCATTGGCCGGAAGCGCAGCATTCTTTATTCCGGCGTGGAACGAAACCGTTGAGGCGGCCGACACGCTTACCTGCGTGTCCACGACACCCACCGTCACCGAGGGTCCTTACTGGGTGGACGAGAAACTCTTCCGCTCTGACATTCGTACCGATCCCTCTACCGGTGTCGCGCGCGCGGGAGTCCCTCTCGCTCTTACTATTAATGTGCAGAATCTTACCTTCGCGGGCTGCAGTGCGTTAGTGGGCGCCTATGTCGATATATGGCATTGCGACGCCAAAGGTATCTATTCGGACGAGCCATCCTATAACCCCGGGGGCGGTACAGGCACGGTCGTGACCAGCGGTCAAAAGTTCCTGCGCGGCTATCAGATCACTGACCAGAATGGCTCCGTCACCTTCACAACGGTGTATCCCGGCTGGTATTCCAGCCGCACGATCCACATTCACGTGCGGGTGCGGACTTACAACGGCTCTACCGTTCTGAGTAACTTCGTCTCGCAGATCTTCTTCGACGAAACCATCAATAACACTGCGTTGGCGGCCCCCGCCTATACACGCACCTCCGCGCGCGACACTACCAATGCCCGCGACATGGTGTACAACGTTGCCAATCAGACCCGTATGCTCTCCACCACCACGGGCAGCAACGATGCCGGCTACGTCTCTACCATTACGATGGGCGCGCAGTTCCAGGTGCCCGCCGCCACTGCGCCCACTATCGCCAGCGGCGGAGTGGGCAATGCGGTCAGCGGAATCGCCGGCGCGACTCCGGGCTCGTGGATCAGCATCTACGGTACCGGACTCGCCGCCACCACGCGCGTGCTGGCGAGCTCCGACCTGGTGAGTGACGTGATTCCGACTACACTCGGCGGCGTTAGCGTGCAGATCAATAACAAGCCGGCGTTCGTGCAATACGTCAGCCCCACGCAGATCAACGTGCTGGCGCCCGCCGACGCCAGTCGCGGCTCAGTCTCGGTCTCTGTCAACAACGGCTCCGTGACCTCCAACAGTGTCAGCACCACGATGCTCAGCGTCCTGCCCGGGCTTTCCACGCTCTCCGGCTATGTGCGCGCGGTGCGGTCCGATGGGGCCATCATTAACGGTACGGGCAATGTGGAGACGGGCTATAAGACGTCCGCGGCCGTCGGCCCCGGCGACACGCTTTCGCTATATGGCACGGGCTTCGGCGCTACGTCGGCCTCGCTGGCCGATGGCCTGGTGTTCACCGGCGCCTATCCGACCGCCAACGCCGTCACGGTGACCATTGGCAACACTCCCGCCAGTGTCGCCTTCGCAGGACTCGTGGGGCCGGGACTCTACCAGATCAATGTCGTGGTCCCGCCGAGTCTGGCGGACGGCGATTACGCGCTGGTGGCCTCGGTGGCCGGATCGAGCAGCCAGGCAAATGCGATGCTCAAGGTGGCCGCGTCGGCCAAGCTCACTGGAGTGAATGCCGCGCTGCAGATGGTATTCGGTAGGGGACGGGTTCACCCCGTTAGTAGCATTGAACACGTCGCCTTCCTCGGCGCGCTGCTGCAACCTCGCCACCACCCCGTGCCTAACGATTGCGAAGGCGAGCAGGAGGGCTGCTTAGTGAAGCTGGCGTAGGCACAATCCGAGCTTCGCTCGGATGTACCGACTGAAGTCGGTACGCAGACTGAAGTCTGCCCCACAAAACAAAAAAATGGGCCGCAACGGCATGATCGACCGTTCCGGCCCCAAGTGTGTTGAGTGAGAGAGGTACCTATTGCTGTATGGGCTCGTCCGATAGGGTGAAATTCACATCGATCTGCGTGCTCACTTCCACCGGCTCGCCATTCAGCAGAGTCTTTTGATAGACCCATTGCTTGACTGCCTCAATCGAGGGCGGAATCAGCAACGGATGCCCGCTGATTACTTTCAGGTCGATCACTTGGCCCTCCTTGGAGATCACCGCGGCCAGATGCACCACGCCCGAAATGCGCGCCTGCTTGGCGAGGGGCGGATACGCCGGCTTGGGCTGGGAGATCAGCTTCGCTTGCTGCACGTTGCCACCGATCGTAATTCGGCCCGGCACATTCGGCTTAGGCTCGGGCGACACAGCGCCGAGGATCCCACCGATCGGGCCGCTCGCTCCCGGCATTCTCAGCGTCAGCGTGACTTCGTTGTCCTTGCCGTATGTCGTGCCTACCAGCATGTGCTCGTCGAATTCCATGGCGGCCTTGCGCACGCGCTCCATCGTTGCCGCATTCATGGTGTCGCCGACATGTACGCCCAACCGCGAAGTCAGGTCGCTGCGCATGGTATCGTTCAACCCTTGCACAGAGATCTGATTCAGCCGCCGCCCTTCCATCGTGGGCGGACCCATGCGCGTCTGCAGCGCATTCGCCATCGCCTGCATTTCACTCAACTTCGCCATCACTTGCTGGCGCTTCACCGGGTCTTGAGTGATCGCCGGGTCCTGCATTTGCTTCGCCTGCTCGGTGATCTGGCCGCGTAGCGCGCTGACTCTCCCTTCGGCAACCATGCGGTCCGCCGCGTCCATCGTCGGAGGCGCGAGTTCGCCCGTTACGATCCGTTGGGTGGTTACTTCGGGCATGTTGGCGAGGTCGAAATTCACTTTCACCTGGCGCGTGGTCGACGACGTATCCATCGCGAAGTGCCACGTCAGCACCGATTGCTGCGCCGCGCGCCGCAGTTCCATGGGTCCGCTCAGCACGCGTGTATCGACCACATTGCCCGTGCTATCCACCGTGGCTTCCACCGTGACCACGCCCTGTATGTGGTTCGCCAGGGCCGCGGGGGGATAGCCGATGCTGCCGCGGTGCAGCACGCTGCCGCCCGCGTCCACCGTTACGCCGGGGCCATCGGTCACCATCTGCGGCGCCGCGGCCAGCGGGAAAGTTGCGGTTACCATCCAACACGCCGCGGCTAGAATCCCCAGCCCCGCGGCGAGCGAAGAAACAGATCTCGTCTTAGACATGCGAACCTCCTTCATAATCGATACCACTCGCTGCTTCAAATGCCGCTTGCGCAAGAACAGCGGCGCCGAGGCCAGGTCGAGGCGCGGGGTTGCGCCCGCGATCGCCAGTAGAGCATCCACGTACTCGTCGCGCGACCGCGTCACCTCGACCACTTCACGATCCACTACCTGCTCGCGAGCCAGACCGATCTCGCCCAGC
>JBDTPR010000491.1:0-5405 GCA_039932635.1 Candidatus Solibacter sp. | reverse complement strand
AAGGCGCGCGAGGAAGCCGGTAAGCCGGAAAAGAAGGAACCGGAAAAGCCGCCGTCGCCCGCCCCCACGGGGCAGCCCCCCGCGCCCGTCAAACAATGAGTCGAATCCTGCTCGTCGACGATAGCCCTCATGCGCAGCGCATGGGTGAGCGTATCCTCAGCGAAGAAGGCTACGAAGTCGTCACGGTCTCGAATGCGGATTCCGCGCTCATCCGCCTGGATGATGTCGATCCCGATCTGGTGCTGGCCGATACGGTGATGCCGGGCCGTACCGGCTACGAAATCTGTCAGTACCTGAAGATGAGTCCGCGCCACAAGCACGTGCGCGTGATCCTCACCGCGGGCGTGATGGAGACCCTGGACGAAGCCGCCGTAGCGCGCGTGGAAGCCGACGCCACGCTGCGCAAGCCCTTCGAGGCCAGCGCCCTGCTCGCCGCCGTCAAACCTCTCGCGGAACTCGCCGCTCGGGCCCGCGCCGAACTTGCCCCCCCCTCAGCAGGTAGCGCGCCGCGCACACAAGCCGCCACGGCCGCACCCTTCGTTGCCGTGATCGATGAGGAACAGGTGCGCGCCGCCGTCACAGTGGCGCTCGACGCCTCGATGGCAATCATGGTGGACGAGATTGCGCGCCGCGTCACCGCCGCGCTGGCCAGCAGGAAAGCCGAGAGCGCACCGCCGCCCCCGCCGCCTTTTTCGCCCATCGCCGGGCCCATCCTGGCGCCGCCTCCCTCCACCACGCCCGCCATCGCACCGCCGCCCCAAGCGGCGCCCCCAGTCCCCGTTCCGCCCAAGCTGGAACCGGTCCGCCGCGTCACCCCCGTTCGACTTCGCTCCGGTTCTATCTTAGGATTAGATATCAACCGGTCGGAGCCAGAACCCTCCGACACGGACCGCGACTAACCTATGCCCGATAACAGTTTTGATGTAGTCTCCAAGATCGAAATCCCTGAAGTGCACAACGCTGTGCAGCAGGCCATCAAAGAAGTCCAACAGCGCTTCGACCTGAAGGATTCCAAGTCCACCATCGAATTCAACGAGAAGGATTCGAAGATCGTTCTGCACAGCAAGGACGAGTTCAAACTCAAGAACGTCATCGACATCCTGCAGAACAAGCTGATCAAGCGCAACGTGCCCATCAAGGGACTGACGTACGGCGAACTCATTCCCTCCTCGGGCTCCACCGTCAAGCAGGAGATCACGCTGACCCAGGGCATCCCCGTCGAGAAGGCCCGCGACATGGTCAAGAAACTCAAGGACAGCAAGCTCAAAGTCCAGGCCTCCATCTCCGGCGATTTCGTGCGCGTGGCCGGCAAAGATCGCGACACCTTGCAATCCGCCATCGCGATTCTGCGCGGGCACGATTTCGGCATCGACCTGCAATACACCAACTTCCGCACCAATTGACCGCACTGGTTGACATGGCGCGCCGGATTGAATCGTTGACGTTGGACGGTCCCGCCGGGAATCTCGAAGCTCTACTGGAAGAGCCCGAGGATGCCGCGCCGCGGATGGCCGCCGTGGTTTGTCATCCGCACCCGCAGTACGGCGGCACCATGCACAACAAGGTGGTCTATCGCCTGGCGCGCGGCTTGCGGCACGCCGGCATCGCGGTATTGCGCTTCAACTTTCGCGGCGTCGGCATGAGCGCGGGCGAGTATGGCAATCTCGATGGCGAAGTCGAGGATGCCCGCGCCGCGCTCGCGTTCTTGCGCCAGCGGTACCCTGCCCTGCCCTATGCGCTCGCCGGCTTCTCCTTCGGATCGCGCGTGATCACGAGGCTGGGTTGCGAGATGGGTTGTGAGATGGGCGATGCGGCTTTCCTTATGGCGGCAGGCTTTCCCACCAGCTGGGGAACGCCGGATCATCTGAACGGCTGTACCGTGCCCAAGATCTTCCTACAGAGCACCGTCGATCAGTACGGTCCGCGGGCCGAACTCGAGGCCATGTATCGGGATTTCGCGGAGCCGAAATCGCTGCACTTCATCGAGGCGGCGGACCACTTCTTCGCCGGTTCGCTCGACGCGCTGGAAGAGGCCGTCCTCCACGCCGCCGGCGGGTAGCGCGCGCACGCAACGCGTTTACATTGCCCCCGCCTTCGTGTCATCCTAAGCGATTCTTATGGACATCATTACTGGGAATGTCGGCTGGATCGAAGTCATCTGCGGCCCCATGTTTTCGGGCAAAAGCGAGGAATTGATCCGGCGCCTGCGACGCGCCATCATCGCCCGCAAACGCGTCGAAGTCTTCAAACCCAAAATCGACAATCGCTACTCGGACAACGAAATCGTCTCTCACGGCGATCTGCGTATGAACTCGCAGGTAGTCTCCTCCGCCACCGATATTCCCGACCGGCTGGATTGGCGCAGCGAAGTCATCGGCATCGATGAGGCCAATTTCATGGGCCCCCAACTCGTAGAGGTGGCGCAACGGCTCGCCGATAGCGGCAAGCAGGTCATCATCTCCGGCCTCGATACCGATTATCTGGGCCGCCCCTTCGCCCCCGTCCCAGACCTCTTGGCCCACGCCGAGGTGATCACCAAGACGCTCGCCATGTGCGTGCGCTGCGGTAATCCCGCCAAGCACACGCAGCGACTGCGCGGCTCCGACGACCTCATCGTGGTGGGCGCAAGCGACATGTACGAGGCCCGCTGCCGCCGCTGCTTCGAGCCCGGCATCCCCAAACAGGCCGAAATGGAATTCGTTAAAGCCAAGCTCCAGGACAAGGCCTAGCAGCCGGCGAGGCTTAGGACGCCGATGCTTCGGAGGACCGGGTGAGCCGGGCAGCCGGCGCCTCCGCAACGCCGGCAACCGCGGGATATAGCACGCCTGCAATCGCCGCGCCCACAATCGGCGCCACCCAGAATAGCCATAGCTGCTCCAGAGCCCAACCGCCAACGAAAACCGCGGGGCCCGTACTGCGGGCCGGATTCACGGACAAATTGGTTACCGGGATGCCGATGAGGTGAATCAGGGTCAGGCCCAAACCAATCGCGATGGGAGCAAAGCCCTGGGGCGCCCGCCGGTCGGTACTTCCCAGAATGATCATCAGGAACATCAACGTCAGAACCACCTCCGCCACCAGGCAGGCAACCATCGAATACCCGCCGGGGGAATGAAGGCCGTACCCATTGGACGCAAATCCGCCCGCCAGATCGAACCCGGCTTTGCCGCTGGCGATCACGTATAGAGTCCCCGCCCCCAGCATGCCTCCCGCGGTCTGCGCCGCGACATAAGCCGCCAAGTCTGAGGCTGGAAACCGCTTCGCCACCACCAACCCCACGGAGACCGCCGGATTCAAATGGCAGCCCGAGATGTGACCGATCGCAAATGCCATGGTTAGAACGGTCAACCCAAATGCAAATGACACGCCCAGCAGGCCGATACCGACGCCTGGAAAAGCCGCGGCCAGGACCGCGCTGCCGCAGCCTCCGAAAACCAGCCAGAATGTACCGATGAATTCCGCCGTCATTCTCTTACCTAAAGGCATTCTGAACCTCCCTCTTTCGTCCTTCGAGCGGCCGCGCTGCATTTCAGCACAGGCCGCGATCAATGACGCCAGTGACGCGTCGATGAGTTTTATTTAGTGTAGCGGGAAAATTCCGGGTCAAAAATAATACGACCGCCCGAACCGTACTGCATCTGGAATGATCATGCGCCGAACGCTGTTCGTTATCGCGGCTTTCGCGGCGCTCGCCGTGGGCGCCGAAGATCCCTGGACCAAGGTCCGCGACCTGAAGATCGGCGCCGAACTGCGCATCATCAAGGCCGGCGCTCCGGCCCCCGTGATGGCCAGCTACGTGAGAACGGAGTCGAAAACCAGCGTTCCTTCGGACGGCTCCGGAGCGGGCAAAAAAGTGCCCGGCGCGGCGCCGACCTCGTCGTATTCCACCGGCGTCGCCATCAGCGACAAGCTCACGAATAACGGAAGCCGCGCGATTGCGGTCGGCGGCAAACTCTACCTGAAAGAGGATAAGTACCGGGTCTTTGCCGGAATGGCCAAAGCCAATATAAACTTCGACGTTTACGGCATCGGCAGCAGTGCCGGTAAAGGAGGCGTGTTCATTCCTTTGAATGTGAAGGGCGGATGCGGCATGGGCGAATTCCTGCACCGCGTCAAGAAAAACATCTATGTTGGCGCGCGCGGACAGTACCGCAATGCCAGACTCTCTCTGAACCAGGACCGCTTGGAATCTGACGACATTACTCATCAACCGCCAGAGGAAGTCGCCAAGGTCACCGCCCAGATCGGCGACCAACTGCTCAAACAGACACGGTATCCCTGGGGCCGCGTTTTCAGTGGGATACCCGTGACAGCGTCTTCTACCCGAAGGGCGGCTTCTTCACCGAAGTGGCCAGCGATTTTTTCTCCACGGGCCTCGGCAGTAAGTGGAGCTATCAGTATTACAAGGCCAGTTTCAACAAGTACCAGAAGCTGAGCGAACATCAGGTGCTGGCTTTCCGCGGCATGGGCTGTGCGGCTGCCGGCGACCGCGTTCCCATCTACGACCTGTGCCTCTTCGGGACGATGAACGATTTGCGCGGCTATCCCGGTGGGCGCTACCAGGATCGCAGGATGTTCGCCACCCAGGCGGAGTACCGTTTGATGCTGCCCTCCAAAGGCTTCATGGGGCGATTCGGCGTCGTGGCATTTGGCGGAGTCGGCGCTGTCGGCAAGTCGTTCGGCGACATCGGCACCGGCGACTTGCTGCCGGCCGGCGGTGGTGGAGTTCGCTTCCGGATGCTGAAGAAGTATCCGGTCAACTTCCGGGTCGATTTCGCGCAAGGCAAGGACGGCCACACGCTGAGCGTCGGTGTCATGGAAGCGTTCTAAGCTGGCCGTGCGGCTCATCCGGTACGTGACTCAAGTACACTGGATGAATCCCAAACATGCCGCTTCACCTTGTGCGACCGAACCGGACCCTGCCAAATCGTCTGGCATTGCTTCTGCCTCTGATCGTCTTCGCCGGGCTGTCGATATTGCGCCTGCCCTTCCGCGCGTCTGCACAGACGCCGCGCAGCTTTGTGATCGTGGGCGCGGATGTTGCCGACGGCTCGGGAGCGCCCCTCGTTCGCGCGAATGTGCGTGTATCGGGCGACCGCGTTGCCCGCATGGGGAATTTTCAGCCGGACGCGGGCGAGCCGGTCGTGGATGGCAAAGGCCTGGTCCTCGCGCCCGGCTTCATCGATACGCACAATCATTCGGACCGCAGTCTGGAGACCAACCCGCTGCTGGAGTCCCAGATTTCCCAGGGCCTGACCACGTTGCTGCTCGGGCAGGACGGCTCATCGTCGTGGCCGATCGGCGAGTGGATGGATAAGTTCCGCAAAAATCCGCCGGCACTAAATTTCCAGACGCTGGTGGGCCACGCAACCGTGCGTCGCAAGGTGATGGGCGCGGATTTCAAG
>JBDTPR010000490.1:0-5421 GCA_039932635.1 Candidatus Solibacter sp. | reverse complement strand
CAGCAGGTCCCCCGCGTTTGTCCCGGCCGAATGCAGATGTTTCCGTTCGGTGTATTTCCGGTGCAGGCGCACACCCCACCGTCGCAACCCATCGAATAGTTCGAGCAGGTTGAGTCGCCACACGTCCCACAGTTCTTCGGATCCGACTGAAGGTTCACGCACTCACCATTGCACAAAGTCAACCCCGAGTTGCACACGCACTGCCCGGCGCTGCTGCACGTCTGATTCGCCGCGCAGGTCGTGACGCACGCATTGAGCCTGCCGTTGGTGCATGTCTGCGTGCCGCATGGGCACGCTTTCGGGGGATCCTCGTTGATGCACTGGCAACCCTCGTTCTTGATCAGGTTGCAATTGGCATCGTTGCCACGCGAACAGGTGTCGGCGGCCGCCGGCAGCACCTGCCCGGTGCACGTGCTCCAGGACGTGCTGGTCTTGTCGGCGGACAAGATGCACATCCGCGTCCCAGTCTTGCACGGCGGGTTGGTGTTGCCAGACCGCGCCGGTCTCGCGTTCTACCGGCGCGCTGGTTCGGTCCGGCGGAACTCGCCAAAGTGTCAGCGCCACGGCGAAGTGGAGCACGGTGAGCACCGCCAGCACCGCGTCCACGCCGTACAACGCCGCCGTGCGTTCCGCCATCAGGCCGCCGGCCACCCCACCCGCTGTACCCGCTCCCGCGATTCGCCCGAATCGCAGCTTGGCCTCTCGCGGATCGAAGTATTCGTTGGCGACACTCCAAAAGCCGCTCAGCAGGATCGCGCCATAACCCACTAGGTGCAGATAGACGAAGGGGATAACCACCGAGCGAACGTCGTCTGACGCGTTCCGCAAGGCCATAAATTCGGCTAGATGGAGCAGCGCCCCGGAGCCGAAAGCCAGCGGAACCACTCGGAAGGGCCCCGAATTGGCCAGCAAGCGCGCAAATCCCAGCCCCAGCAGCACCGACACCACGGCCGCCGCCGCTACGATTTTCGGCAGATCGCTGGGGGCAAATCGCGAGAGAAACAGGCCGTCACGCAGCGCCTTGCCGGCCACCTGGTGTGCCACCATGAGGCTCGACGCCACGGCGAAGATGACCCACGCACTGTCCTGTTGGGCACGATTGCGCACTAGGCAATTGTCGTCGATCCGGAGGAAAAACGCATCAGACCGTGGTTCGTCCACCGGCCGTGGCGGTCACAGGCGTCGTCGATCCCGCCGCGTTCTCCACCACCGGCTGCGCATTCCTCTCGGGCAGATTGGTTTCCCACCATGCCGCGGCGCGGTCCGGGCACCAATCCGGCACATCGCGCAGCAAGCGCAGCCGGCGCGCCGTCTCCGCCGCCGTCTGAATCCGGTTCGCCGGATCCTTTTCCAGCAACTGCATCACGATCTCTTCCAGCCCCGCCGGTACCGGCATTTCCGCGCGCTGGCTCACCGCAACGGGCTTCTTCTGCGTGTGTGCGATTGCCAGCGCCACGGCGGTGGGTTCATCGAACACCAGCGAGCCCGTCAATAGGAAGTAGGCCACGCAGCCGAGGCTGTACAAATCGGCCCGGCCGTCTACGTCTCGCGCGCCCAGCGCCATCTCCGGCGGCAGGTAGGCGGGCGTGCCAGTCGTCACCCCGTCCATCGTCATGATGCTCTCCTCGCGATCCTGGTGAAGCGATTTCACCAGGCCGAAATCCAGCACCTTCGTGAAGTCGTATTCATAGGCGATCTTGCACAGCATGATATTGCGCGGCTTCACATCGCGGTGAACCAGTCCGGCACGATGAGCTTCATCCAGCGATTTGCATGTTTGATAAAGGATGTGACGCACCCGCGCCGGCTCCATCGGTCCGAACCGGTCCACCATAGTCTGCAGGTCCACGCCATCTAGCAATTCCATCGCGTAGTAGAACGATCCGTCGCGCGACAATCCGAAATCATACAACGCCACGGTGTGCGGAGAACGCAGGCTGGCCGTCGCCTGGGCCTCACGCTCGAACCTCCGGCGCATCAGGCTCTCCTGCCGCCCCGTGCTGCCCAGCAGAGCCTGCGAGCGAATCAGTTTGACCGCCGCCATGCGCGCCAGCATGCGATGTTTCGCCCGCCAGACTTCTCCCATGCCGCCGGTGCCCAGCAGGGAATCCAGCACATAACTGCCCACATCTTCCGCGCGCTCCTGCTTCACATAAAAGGCCAGCACACGCTTATTCAGCACACACATCCAGAACCCGACAATCACTAGCGGCAGCACCCACACCAGCAGCCGGGAGAGCGGCATCGGCTGGTAGCCGAAAATTTGCAGGTCTACCCAGTAGCCCAGCGGCCACATCAACACGGAGAGTGCCGCGGTTGCGGCCGTGCGCAGCGGCGCGTTGGGCATCAGCAGGGCGCACATCATCATCCAGATCGCGATGCCGGAATGGCCCAGCACAACCATGTTCGGATTCTCGTACGCCGCACACTCGAACAGGGCACAGCAGAACGCCACGGCGACCTGGAAGAACATTCCCAGGTAGAGCAGTTGATCTTTTCGCAGCCATCCCGCGCGTTGCACCACCACGAACCCCAGGGACAGGAACACCACGAACAGCGATGCAAGCCGCAGCACAGGGTGTTGCCACGCCTTCGCGAATTCCGGTTGCAGCAGGTGCTCGATCGCAATCAACAACGTCGAAGTCACCGCGGCGAACACACTCACCCAGCAGAGTCCGGCAACCGCGCGGTCCACGATCTCCGGGGGCAGGTTCGACGCGACCAGCCCCGGACTTTCCATGCCGTCCGTTGTCACGCGTTGGAGTTTCATAACCTTCCCCTCGGACGAAAACCCTCCGACTTCCCTTTCCTATACTTTAATAGAACGCGTCGGAAGGCGCCAAAGTGGATCAGGGACGGACGACACGTCGGAAAACGTCTGATTGTGAGTACGTAGCCGCCGCCGATTCCGATCACTTGTTAATCTCATTCTCAGGAACGGAAATGCGCGGCGGGCCGTCTTCCCTTCCAGTGGGAAGTCGGACGAAGCTGCTACAGATCCTGCTGATGCTCGGCGCCGGAGCATTGTCGGGAACGCTGGTTACAAGATCCTGGCTGATACCGCACCGCCCTGCCCGGCGAGCCGCGATCGCGCCCGCCGCGCCGAATATTCCCGTCAGCCCGCCGGTTCCTTTATCCGTCGCCATCATTCCACCGCCGCCCCCACCAAAGAGAGTGGCGCGTATTTCACCGCAGCCGCACCGCGTTCGTCCGGCCGCCAAATCGACGCCCGTCGTGCTCGCCAAGGCGAAGCCCGAGCCCCCGCGCGCTACACAGCCGGTAAGCACCGCGCCGGTGCCGAGCGTTCCACCCGTAGTGCGTGCGGACCCGCCGGGTACGATACAGTCCGAAACCCGGCCCCCAGCGCCGCACACCGTCACGCTGTTCACCGGCTTGCTGATTCCGGTCCGCCTGGTAGACGCCTTATCTTCAGAAACGAGTAAACCCGGCGACACTTTCACCGCCACGGTAGACCAGGAGATTATCGTCGATGGCTTTGTAATCGTCGAACGCGGCATGCCCGTGGACGGAGTGGTGACCGCGGTCGATCGCGCCGCGGCGCGGCTCACCGTGGAACTCACGCAACTGCACACGGCGGACCGGCAGCGCGTCGTTATTCAAACCGACAGCTTCGAGCACCGGCCCGCCGCCCCGGCGGCAATCCTGCCGGCGAAGACGCGCATTCAATTCCGCCTGCGCACCAGCATCCTGTTGAGGGAGAGATTCGGCTAACGTGCGATTTCGCCCGCTCTGTACCCGCGGTCGGATTGCAACATTTTAATGGGCAGAACACAACTCCAGGTATTGCCGAAATCCTTCATCCGGTATATCTTCAAGTTGGTTCCGCGCCCTGGCGGTAGCTGCCTGGCAAGGGTGGTTGCTGCGTTGAACTTCTGTGCTTGCCGAAGGGGAAAAACACGCCCATGGCGCAGAGCGGAACTGTGCACCCACTGCCCCGCATCAGCGGACAAATCATCATCAACGAACTCGTTCGGAATATGGAGTTGGGTCGCCTGGAACTCGGCTACAGCATCCTGGTGCCGTGCATTTTCAGCGTCTATCTGCATCCTGCCGATTTCGCGCGCGTCATCAGCGTGCAGGACATCATCAAGGACGACGCCAAACGCGCGCTCGACGCGTGCCTTGCCGAATGGAACAAAAGCGGCGGCCGCCTCCGCAAGAACGTCGCGCGCAAGGCCTACCGCACTGCCATCAACGGCTGGTGGATCGGCCTCTTCGCGGATAGCGAAGCCAGCGTCCCGCCCGGCGATGTCGAGATCCACTCGGAACTCAACGACACTTCCCAGCCCGGCTATCACGGCACCAAGACCACCCTGATGGATCGCGCGCCGTCGGTGACCTCCGCCCGGGTGGCTGGAGATCGCGCCAACACGCGTTTCATGAACCAGCCGGTGTTCGCGGAAATCCGCTACCAGGACGACTCGGGCCCGCAGACTTTCCTGATGACCCAGGACGCCATCTCCGTCGGCCGCGGCGGCGAAGATCTCTGGGTGGACCTGGCCCTGTACACCAGCGACGACGTTTCGCGCGAACACCTCCGCATACGTCGCGACCCTGCCACCGGGGAATTCAAGATCACGGACTTGAGCCGCAACGGAACCCGACTGAACGGCCGACGCATCGCCGGCAAGTCCGAAACCGTGTTGCCGGAGCGGGCCGAAATCTCGCTGGGCGAGAACCTGATGCTGTCGTTCGAAAAGCGCCATGACTGAACTCTCGCTCGATTGCGGAGCCGCCACCGATACCGGGCTGGTACGCGAACGCAATGAAGATCGCTACTGGATCGACGCGGCGCTGGGCAGCTTTCTCGTCGTCGATGGCCTTGGCGGGCAGGCCGCCGGAGAGCGCGCGGCGGAGCTCGCCGTGGCTGCCGTTCGCCAGGCGATTGTGGAAGATCCGCTGGCCCTCCCGGCGGAGCGCGTGCGCCGCGCCATCGCCGCCGCCAACGATCGCATTTACACCGCCGCCCTGAACGACCCCGAGCTTCAGGGCATGGCGTGCGTCTTGACCCTGGCGCTGGTGGAAGGCGATCAGGTCACCGTCGGACACGTCGGTGATTCAAGGCTCTACCTGATCGCGTTGCGCACCATCCGCAAAGTCACCAGCGATCATTCTCCCGTCGGCGAGGTGGAGGATGCCGGAGAACTGAGCGAAGAGGAAGCCATGACCCACCCTCGCCGTCACGAGGTCTTCCGCGATGTGGGGAGTTGCGCGCGTTCCGCCAACGAAGCGGAGTTCATCGAAGTGCGGCACTGCGAACTTGCCAAAGATGCCGCCATGCTCCTGTGCAGCGACGGGCTCAGCGACCACCTCACCTCGGCCCGCATTCGTGAGATCGCCGAACGCTATGCCGGCGACGCCACCCAGATCGCACGCAACCTGGTGGAGGCGGCGAATCAG
>JBDTPR010000489.1:0-5421 GCA_039932635.1 Candidatus Solibacter sp. | reverse complement strand
CCCCGGCGCCCGCAAGGGTTTAGAGGACCTTCCCAAGAAACAAACCCCCTTAGAGCCAAGCAGCACCTAAGTTTTTGACTTGCATGCGGCATTTTGCCTCACATCTAGGCTGTATCCCCTATGAGAATTGGTACATTTCTGCATGGGGTTCGTCTATGTATCGCATGGTAGAATGGCAGATGCTCCGATGAAAATTATTGCCGTTCTCGGGTCTACGGGCTCAATCGGAACCAACACGCTCGACGTGATTCGGGGTAACCGCCACCTATACCAAGTGTACTCCCTGGTAGCGGGCCACAACATCGCGGCACTCACCGCTCAGATCCTCGAATTCCGCCCCAAGCTGGCAGTGGTTGCCACGCCCGAGGGACTGAAGTCGCTGACCACGAGCCTGGAGGCGTCCGGCCTCCCGCGCGCCGAGTGGCCGCAACTGGGGTGGGGCGACAAAGGGTATCTGGATGCGGTTCGCGAGCCTCAGGTAGATACCGTAATCTCGGCGATCGTCGGCGTTGCGGGGCTGGAAGCTACCTATGAAGCGGTCTGTCTCGGCAAACGCGTCGGGCTGGCTAATAAGGAAGTGCTGGTTTCAGGCGGCAGCCTGGTCATGGAGGCGGTTCGCCGGCACGGTTCCGAACTGTTGCCCGTGGACAGCGAACATAACGGGGCGCATCAGTGCCTCCGCGCCGGGAATCGGGATCAGGTTTCGAAGCTGATTTTGACCGCCTCGGGCGGCCCCTTCCGCAAAACGGCGGTTCGCGACCTCGCATTCGTAACACCGGCGCAGGCGCTCAATCATCCAACCTGGAAGATGGGCAACCGCATCACTATAGATTGCGCCACTTTGATGAACAAGGGCTTCGAGGTGATCGAGGCCTGCTGGCTGTTCGATTTCGCGCCGTCGCAGGTGGAAGTGGTGGTGCACCCGCAATCAACCGTGCACGCTATGATCGAGTACACCGATGGCAGTGTGCTTGCTCAAATATGTGCCACCGATATGCGCATGCCGATTCAGTACGCGCTGACCTACCCGGACCGCGCGGAGGCTCCGGTGCCCAAGATCGATTGGAGCAAGGCGCGGGAGTGGGAATTCATGCCGCCTGATGTGGCGAAGTTCCCGTTGTTGAAAGTGGCGTACCAATGCCAGGAGACCGGGGGCAGCGCTACGTGTACGCTGAACGCAGCCGATGAGATTGCTGTGGAGGCTTTTTTACAGGGGTCGGTGGGTTACCTTTCGATCTCGGAGATTGTGCAGGAGACCCTGTCCCGGGTACCCTGCCGCACACCGCGCTCGGTTGGCGATATCCTGGAGATAGATCGGGAATCGCGGACCTGTGCGCGCGAACTGGTGAAGGCCCGCGCGGCGGGCACGGTAACAGCTTGAGGCTATATGCTCCTCTTTGGTGAAAACGTTCTATGGCTGCTCGTTTTGATCGGGGTCATGATTATGATCCACGAGCTGGGCCACTTTTGGGCCGCCCGCTTCTTCGATGTGAAGGTGGAAGCGTTTAGTTTCGGCTTTGGTCCTCGCCTGTTCGGCTTCCGCCGCGGCGATACCGACTACCGCTTTTCCCTGATTCTACTGGGCGGCTACGTCAAGATGGCGGGTGAACAACCGACCGACGAAAACGTCGACGACCCGCGCGGCTTCATGTCCAAGCCCCGGTGGCAGCGACTAATCATCGCCTTTGCCGGGCCGTTCATGAATATGATCCTGGCGGTGGCGTTGCTGACCGGCCTGTACATGGTCCGTTTCCAAAAGGTGGCGGATGAGGATATGCAGGCGGTGATCGGCCACGTGATGTTGGATTCGCCGGCAGCCAAGGCCGGGATTCAGGATAACGACCGCATCGTGCGGCTCGACGGCAAGAAGAATCCGACTTGGGAGGATGTTGGCCTGAAGGAAATCGCCAGCGCCTACCGTCCCATGAGCCTGACGATCGAGCGCAATGGCAAGTTCCTCGATACTACCGTGACGCCTATGCTGGGTGAACGCTCGGGCATGGGCTTCGCAGGTTGGGACGAACGCGGTCAAATTCAATTGGGCGCGGTGGAACCCGGTATGCCGGCCGAGAAGGCCGGGCTCAAGAAGGGCGACCTTCTGATCACGGTGAACGGCCAACCCATCCACTCGCAGATCAAGTTCCAGGAGATCACCAAGAATAGCGGCGGCAAGCCCATCGAGATCGAATACCAACGCGATAAACAGAATCAGGTGATCACCGTGCAGCCGGTATTTTCGAGTGTGGATGCGCCGGCGCGCTGGATGATCGGCGTGATTCCGCAGCAGAAGCTGCGCATCATCACCACCCAGTTGAGTTTCCCGGCGGCGTTCAGCGAATCGCTTCAGACCAACAGCAAGGGGGCCCTGCTGATCGTACAGTTCTTGAAGGGCATGCTGGAGCGCCGCATGTCGCCCAAGAATCTCTCCGGTCCGATCGGGATCGGCACCATGGCGGGAGCGGCCGCACGCGAAGGTCCGGCCGAGTTCTTCCAACTGATGTGCATGGTCAGCTTGAACCTTGCGATCTTCAACCTGCTGCCGATTCCGATTTTGGATGGCGGCGTGATCGTCATGCTGCTGGTGGAAATGATGATGCAGCGCGACTTGAGCCTCAATGTGAAGGAGGCGGTGTTCAAGGTGGGCTTCGTCTGCATCATGGTGATTGTGGCCTTCGCCATCTATAACGACATTTCCAAAATCCTCCCGGGTATGGTTCTGCCGTGATGCGTCGAATCTTTCACCACCTGATGCTCATCTGTTAAGCTGATTCCCGCATGCACTGTACCTGCGTCCGACAGAGCGATCTGCCCAACACTACGCGTTTGTTCGCGGACGTGCTGTACCATCCCGACAAGACTTCCTCTTTTTATCAGTATCCCATCCGTGATTTAGAGGCATTTCGGGCCTCCGCGTCCCAGGTAAACCTCTCGCCGGAACGCCGCGCGGCACTGATCGCTGCTTTGCGGATGCAGAATCCGGAGAGCCCAGCCTTGGCGCGACTGGCGCAGGATGGGACCGTAGCGGTAGTCACCGGGCAACAGGTCGGGCTATTTTCGGGTCCGTGCTACACAATTTACAAGGTTCTACACGCCGTAAAGCTGGCGTCCTGGCTGTCGGACAACGGCGTCCCGGCGGTCCCGGTCTTCTGGCTGGCGACTGAGGATCACGATTTCGCCGAGGTCAATCACGCCTGGGTGTTCGGTGCGGATCACCGTCCGGTCAAGGTGGAGATGCGGCGCGCGGCGGGCGACCAACCGGTCGGCGATGTGACGCTGCTGGCGCCCCCCGTTCGCGAACTCCGCGCCGCGCTGCACGGCCTGCCGTTCGGCGAAGAAGTCGCGGACATGGTCGAGGAGACCTATCGCGCGGGCAACACCATGGGGAAGTCGTTCAGCGAGTTGCTGCGGCGCCTCCTGGCCCAATTCGATATTCTGTATGTAGACCCGATGCTGCCTGCCTTCCGGGAGTTGGCGGCGCCGGCGTTGAGTGCCGCGGTGGAAGCGGCGCCGGAGTTGACGGCGGCGGTCCTGCGTCGGAATGGTGAACTGGCGGCCGCCGGTTACCATGCGCAGGTTCACGTGGAAGACCATACCTCGTTCGTCTTCCTGCTGGAGAACGGCAAACGCCTGGCGCTGCGGCGCGCGGGCGACGAGTACGTGCACAACAGCCGGCGCTTCACCAGCCGGGAACTGATGGAGCGCGGCGCCGCGCTTTCGCCCAATGCACTGCTGCGCCCGGTGATTCAGGATTCGATGCTGCCGACGGTGAGCTACATCGGCGGACCGGCCGAGGTGGCGTATCTGGCGCAGTCGGAGGCAATCTACCGGATATTGCTAGGACGCATGCCTGTGGCGGTGCCGCGAGCCGGTTTCACGCTGCTGGATGCACGCAGCGCCAAGCTGATGGAGCGCTACCGGCTTCCTCTGAACGAATTCTTCCACGGAGAGACTGCGCTACAGGAACGCATCGCTTCGCACCTGGTGCCGCCGGCGCTGGCCGGGAGAATGCGCGAGTCGGCGGCGACCGTGGATGGCGCGGTAGCGCGCCTGCGCACCGACCTGGCCGCCTTCGACCCCACCCTGGCCAATGCGCTCGACCGCAGCGCCCGGAAGATTGCGTATCAGATGGCGAAGATGGAACACAAAACGGGCAGGGAAATCATGCGGCGCGACGAGTTCGCGGCGCGCGATGCGGCCTCGCTGAGCGGACTGATCTTCCCGGAGCAGCACTTGCAAGAGCGGCTCTACTCGATTCTGCCGTTCCTGGCGAAACACGGTTTCGACCTGCTGGGTATGGTTTACGACAGCATCGAGCTGGAATGTTCGGACCATCGCGTAATGGTGCTGTAATCCGCCCCACTATCACCTAAATTTTCATCGCTATGTGTTGGAGCAAGGCGTATAATCTCGCCTGGGAGAGATATCTTCATGGCTAAGATTGAGAGTTATGCGCCCGGCTCGTTTTGCTGGGCCGAACTGGCGAGCAACGATGTAGCCGCCTCGAAACAGTTCTACAGCGAGATGTTCGGCTGGGTCCCGGTGGATATGCCGATGCCGCAGGGTGTCTACACGCTTTTCAAGGCGGACGGCAACGACGCGGCTGCAGTGTACAGCGCGCCTCCGGGAGTGCCGGTGCACTGGGGCGTCTACTTTTCGGTGACGTCGGCGGACGCTGCGGCCGCAAAGGTGGCCGAGTTGGGCGGCAAGATAATCGCCGGGCCCTTCGACGCGCACGATGCGGGACGGATGGCGGTGGCGCAGGATCCGCAGGGCGCCGTGTTTTCGGTGTGGCAGGCGAACAAGCATTACGGCGCTTCGCACGGTGGCCCGTTGGGGCAGGTGACGTGGCCCGAGTTGAAGACGCCGGACGCGGAAGCGGCAGCGGCTTTCTATAAGGCGCTCTTCGGCTGGAAGACGAAACCGGAAAGCGGCGTAGCCGAGGCCCAATACACCGAGTGGGCAAATGACGGCAAGCCTCTCGGCGGCATGCTGCCGATGAAGGGCGATGAATGGACCGGAGTGCCGCCGCACTGGTCGGTATACGTGACCGTGAAGGATTGCGACGAGCGGACGGCGCGCGCAACGGAACTCGGCGCAAAGGTCTGCGTGCCGCCGATGGACATCCCGAATACCGGCCGGTTCTCGGTGTTCTTCGATCCGCAGGGCGCGGCGATCTGCCTCTTTCAAATGACTGCGCAGCCCGCGACGGCTTAAATCAGCGCGCGGGTTGCAGACCTTTCGCCACCAGGGTGGCGATGCCCATGCCGCCGTTCTGTGCCAGGACGGCGGCGAACTGCTGCTCAGCATAATCGGTGACACATTCGGCGGAGGCATCCTCGCCGCTGCCCAGCCAGCCCGAGCCGCTCTGGCGTTCGGTACGCAGCATTTGGCCCAGCAGCAGGGCTTCGAACTGCTGCGCAG
>JBDTPR010000488.1:0-5456 GCA_039932635.1 Candidatus Solibacter sp. | reverse complement strand
CCGTTACGAGTTTCCGCGCGACCATTTCGAGCACACCGACTTTCGTACCGAGTGGTGGTATTACACCGGCAACGTGCACGCCGCCGATGGCCACCGCTACGGCTTCGAACTGGTCTTCTTCCGCCAGGGAGACCGCAAGAACGAAGCCAACGCCTCCGTGTGGCGCGTGGACGACCTGTACCTGGCGCACCTCGCCCTCACCGATATCGACGGCCGGAGTTTCCGCTATCACAAGCGCCTCAACCGCTCAGGCCCCGGAATCGCGGGAGCGCGCGGCGATCAGGCACGCGTGTGGAACGGCAATTGGGAAGCCCGCTGGGACGCGCAATCCGGTGCGCAGACTCTCCAGGCCGTGGCCGAGGACATCCGCTTCACACTCCGCCTGACGCCGCGCACCGCGCCCGTGATCCACGGCGAGAACGGCGTCAGCCAGAAGGCCGCGGGCGCGGGAAAAGCCTCGCACTACGTATCCTTCCCGCTGATGGATGTAACGGGCACGCTCAACGGAGC
This sequence comes from Candidatus Solibacter sp., assembly GCA_039932635.1. GTDB lineage: Bacteria > Acidobacteriota > Terriglobia > Bryobacterales > Bryobacteraceae > Solibacter. The sequence continues at coordinate 4,946 of JBDTPR010000488.1, read as the reverse complement.
GGCGGTCGCCGGTACCGCCTGGATGGACCACGAGTGGTTCACGCATCAACTGGAAGCCGATCAGCAGGGTTGGGACTGGTTTAGCGCGCAGTTGGATTCGGGCGCCGAATTGATGCTCTTCCAACTACGCCATCCCGATGGCGCCGTGGACGGGTTCTCTGCGGGCACCTACGTCGCCCCCAACGGACACGCCACCCACTTGAAGCGCGCCGATTTTCAACTCCAGCCGCTCGCCTGGTGGAAGAGTCCCAAGACCGGCGGACGCTATCCCATCCGATGGCGGATTACCGTGCCGTCGCTCCACCTGGAACTGGAATGCCCGGCTGCGCTTGACGATCAGGAACTCGTGGCTGAAGACGAGTCCACGCCCAGCTATTGGGAAGGGGCGGTGAGCTACACCGGAAGTTCGCGCGGCGTGGGCTACCTTGAGATGACCGGCTACAATCGGGCAATGAAACTCTAGAGGCGTGGCATAATAGCCCCAATGGCCTTAACCGCCGGCAAGATCCGCCGCATGAAGGCGCTTGCTAACGAGCGCGGCGTGATTGCCGCCACCGCGATGGATCAGCGCGGTAACCTCCAAATGGCGCTTTCCATGGCTCGTGGAGTCGATGTACACGAAATCACCCCCGCCATGATGAGCGAGTTCAAGGTGGCGGTGAGCCGCATTTTGACCCCGCACGCCAGCGCCATCCTGTTGGACCCCGATTTCGGACTGGAGGCCGGCAAGGCGCGCGCACGCAACGCGGGGCTGCTGCTGGCCTACGAACTCTCCGGCTACGACACCACTCGTACGGGACGCCTGCCCGATCTGCTGCCCCACGTTTCCGTAAAGCGGCTGATGGAGTGGGGCGCCGACGCGGTGAAGATCCTCATTTACTACTCTCCCTTCGAAGCCCAGGCGGTCAACGACGTGAAGTATGCGTTCATGGAGCGCATCGGCGCGGAATGCGCGCACTATGAGATGCCGCTGTTCCTGGAAATTGTCGGTTACGATCCGCGGGGCGGGGAAGAGCGCAGCATCGAGTACGCCAGGCTCAAGCCGGAGATCGTCAAGCAGAGCATGGAAGTTTTCTCGCGCGCCGAATTCGGCGTGGATGTGCTCAAGGTGGAAGTGCCCGTCAATGTGGAATTCGTGGAAGGTTCCAGCGTGTATCGCGGGCAGAAGGCCTATACCCGCGAGGACGCGCGCCGGCATTTCCGCGAAGCCGCCGCGATGGCGTCCAAACCCTTCATCTACCTCTCGGCGGGCGTGAGCAATCCGCAGTTTACGGAATCTCTGTCGATCGCCACGGAGGCGGGCGCGGATTATTCCGGAGTGCTCTGCGGACGCGCCACATGGAAGGGCGGCATTCCTGTTTACGGCAAGGGCGGACTGCGGGCTCTGGAGGAATGGCTGCAGCGCGAAGGCGTGCGCAATATCGCGGCCGTCAACAATTGCCTGCAGTCGGCGTGCCCGTGGTGGACGAAGTTGGGGATTGAATCCCCGGCCTGACTATTCCTTACCCTGACTTACTCCTTACGACTTATTCCTTGGGAAGATACACGGGCGAGAGGCCGATCATGGCCAGGCCGCACAGGAACATCACGATCATCAGCGTGCCCATGAGCTTGACGCGCACGTCGCTCTCTTTGAATTCCTTGAAGACCAGCATGCCCCAGAGCGAGGCCAGTATGGGCGAACCCTGCAGCAGCATAAACCGGCTAAGTGCGGTGCCCTGGAGGTTCTCGGGAGCGCTGACGGAGATCCAGGCCAGCAGTATTCCGCTATACCAGACGATGCCGGCGATCAGGCCCGACAGGTGCTGCTTGATCTTGCCGTCGAGGTAGGCGGTGAACTCCACGGGCTCGCCTTCGATGGGTAAATTCATCAGGAAGAGGTCGTAGACGAAGGTGGAAGCGAATACGCCGAAGGCGAAGAGCGCACCGGCCGCATACGGGCCCAGGCCGAGGTCGCCCGCGCGGGCCTTATCCACCAGGGGGACGAAAGCGCCGATTAGCAAGCCGGCCAGCACCGCAAGAATGATGCCTTTGAGCGGACTGGGGCGGCGGGTGCTTTTTGCGAGGCCGGCGCGCGCCAATGCCTCGTGTTGGGCCACCCCCATAATTCGGTAGGAGATCATGTTGACAATGATCGAAGTCAGAATCAGCAGGCAACCCAGCCCGAGCAGCAGGGAATTGCCGGCGGGACGGCTGGCGAACCCGAGTCCGGTACCGAGCAGGAGCGCCACGCCCATTCCCATCGGGAACGCCACGGCGAGTCCGGCGACCGAGACCGCGGAAATCAGCAGCATGTTGCCGAGATTGAAGATCAAGCCGCCCAGGAAGACGTACATCCACTGCCGTTTTCCCGCGTGCTGCAAATCATCCAGGAAATTGAAGCCGTCATAGCCCAAACTGCCGACCGTAAGACCATAGACGACGGCTGCAAACATGAGGCCGACGGCGAAATCCAGGTAGAACAACTCGAAGCGCCACTTTCCAGCGAACTTAAAAAGACTCGCCCAGGATCCGAGGCATAGCAAGCTCAGGACCATCAAAAACAAGACTGCGGGGTAACTTTGTGGCAGGATCATGAATCGGTTCCGGAAGTTGAGCGTACAACGGCAGGGGAGTGCGGGTCAACCTTAGTGCCCGAAAGTACTATCCTTACCTGGGACTTTCCGGCCTGGTACTCTCCGACAGATAAGCTCGCCCGCCCGGCGCAGGCAGCACTTGCAGCGGCCCGGATTGCGGCTCGCAATCGGGTAGGGCAATCGCCGCGTAATAATTGAGTCCGTACTCCCAATCGCGCTTGACGTTGCCGAGGCAGACCTGCGCCGAGCGCCCGTCGATTTGCCGCCAGAGTCCGCGGGCAGACACGCTGCGATCCAATTCGGGAGTGGTGGCGGCCTTCAGCCAGGCGATGCCGAGTGCGCCGCCGGCGGTGACCGCCAGCACGGCAGCCACCCGTTTGCCGCGTCCGTCCAATACCCATGCGGCAATCGCGATACCCGGCGCCACCAGCCAAATGGGCTGGAAAGACGGGAGGGGCGCGCGCGACAGGCCATTGAGCACGGCGGCAGGCAAGACTTGGGCCGTGATCGGGAAGGCGACCAGGAGGAGCGCGCAGGCCGCCAGCCAGCCTCGCGCGTCCTCGAGTTCGTCAAGCGAGAGCGCGATAAGCGCGGCCACCGCGGGCATCATGGGCAGAATGTACCCGGGCAGTTTGTTCACCATGATGGAAAAGAACGCGAGCGTGGCGAGGGCCCAGAACAGCAGGAACAGGCGCTGCCGGTCGCGGTACAGGGAGCGGCGGGCCAAGAGGCAGAGCAGGGGCGTCCAGGGCGCCAGGCCGGCAATCAGCACCGGCAGGTAGAACCACACCGGGCGGACATGCATGAGGGCATTGGATGTGGCGCGCGAGAAATGGTGGACGATGAAAAAATCGTGGATGAAGGGCCAGCCGTTGCGCCAGTAGCAAAGCGCATACCAGGGCAGGGCGACCAGAAAGAACGCGACGATGACGCGCCAGCGCAGCCAATCGCGGACGTGGCGCCCCATCAGCAGGGGAACGGCCAGGGGGAGCGGCACGAGTCCTTTGGCGAGCACGGCGAACCCGAAGAGGGCCGCGGACACGGGAAGGTGCCGCGTGTCGCGCCGCACTGCCCACGGCATCGCCAGCAGCATGGCTGCCGAGTAGGTGACGGTGAGGGGGATATCGGTGACGCCGTTCTGGGTGTAGGCGACCCACATGCCGCTGCTGCCCAGAATCAGGGTGGCGAGCCATGCGGCGCGGCAGCTGAATTCGCGCTGCAGCGTGCGCCAATAGAAGACCAGGAAGCCCACGGCGAGCAGCGCGCCGGGCAGTCGCGGAGCCAGTTCGGTGTTGAAGCCCAGGCGAAAGAGCAGGCCGCTGAGCCAGTAGAGCAGGGCAGGTTTTTCGAACCAGGGAACGCCCCACAGGCGCGGCGTAATCCAATCTCCGCTGCGCGCCATTTCGCGCGAGATCGAGGCATACCGCGGCTCGTCCGGCCCGAGCAATCCCGCCGCGCTCAGATCGTAAAAGTAGACCAGGTATGCCAGCGGGAGGACCACCCAAAGAAGGCGCGGGATTTTCCGGGGCACCTCTTCAGTATGCGGTACAGGGTACAAGGTTAGGAATCACTCAATATCCCGCTTCGCGGGCGTGGCGGACCGCCAGAATCACCACCTGGTTTCCGTCATTGTGATACCGCGCGACATAAGCAGATTGCCCGAACTCGATTACCCACTCGCGAAATTCCGGCTCCAGCTCCTCCACTGGGCGACCCATCTGAAAGTGCCTGCTGAGCGCTTTGGCCCCTTGACGAATCGTTTGGATGGCGCGTTGCGCTGCGTCGGGGCTCTTGGTGGCCCGAAACTGATGGACGGGTACTTGCGGAGAGATCTTGCTACCGCGCGTGCTTCTTCCACGAGCGCGGCGGCATACCGTGGAGAGTCCCGCGCAATCAAGTTGGCGGCCACTCCAATTCCTGCCAACCGTGTCGGTCCAGGCTACTCTACGAGCCACCGCTTCATCCGCGACTCGATTTCGTCCTCGTCGATCAGTTTCGCTTGTTCCGCTTCGAGACGGCCGCGTTCGACGCGTTCCCGAACATAAATTGAATACTGGACATCTTCCCAGGTCGCATCGTCTGGTAGCGTGTCGAGCATCTTGCGGATCTCTTCCTTCGCTGTCGCCATGGTTATCGCGATTCTAGCCCGAACTGGCTCCCGCGTGCCAACAACCGTTGTCATCCGCTGGCCGCACCATAGCGAAGGAAAACCGCGTTTCCGGCCAGTCTTAGCGTAAGGCGACTATGGGTCCGGGTGGATATCGATTGTTCCGGTAACGCCGTTTAACCGGCCACTGGCGGCAGACGTTACGATGTAGGTGAGTATGACGGAAGAGGAAGCGCGGCAGTGGAACAAGACAGCAGTATTCG
>JBDTPR010000487.1:0-5461 GCA_039932635.1 Candidatus Solibacter sp. | reverse complement strand
CGCAGATTCCGCACTTACCTTCTCGTTGCGTGGTGTCGCGCAGCGTCTTGAAGAGCTCGCTGTTGCGGTACACCTCGGTCAGCCCCTGCTCCAGGACGTTGCCACCGCTTAGCGGCAGGAATCCGCTGGGGAAAATCTCGCCCTCGTGGGAGACGAAGACGAAACCCTTGCCATCGCTCACGCCGGCGGTGCGGAACGCGAGCCCCTTGGCGGACTCGTTTTCGACAACTCCGTGCTCGTCGCGCATGCGCTGCGCTATGTATCGCCGATAGTGCATCGCTTCCGTGGTCTTGATGCCGAACGGAGCCGTCTTCGACAGATTGTACATGAACTCGAAGACATTCTCGTACTCTTCGGCCGCCAGATCTTCGCTGGCCAGCGCGCGGCCCGTGACGATCAGGAAGAACAGGCTCCACATCTTGGAGCGCATCTCCTTCACGATCTCCGCGATCTCCGGCAAGTGACCCATATTGCGCTTCGTCACCGTGGTCTGGAACTGGGTGTCCAGGCCGATATCGCGGGCGTGGGCCAGCGCGGTCATGGCGCGGTCGAAAGTGCCCGGGATGCCACGGAAATCATCGTGGGACGGGGCGTCGTGACCGTCCACGCTGATCGCCATGCGGGAAACGCCGGCTTCCTTGAAGCGGTCAATGGCTTCGTTTGTCAACAGCGGGGTGGCGCTGGGCGTGACGTTGGTGCGCAATCCGATCTTGACCGCGTAGCGAATCAACTCAAACAAATCGGGGCGCTTGAGAGGGTCGCCTCCGGTGAAGACCATCAGCGGCTCGCCGAACGAGCGGATCTGGTCCAGCAGACGGTAGCCCTGCTCGGTGGTGAGTTCTTTAGTGCTGCGCTCGGATTGCGCGGAGGCGCGGCAATGTACGCAGGCGAGGTCGCAGGCTTGGGTGGCTTCCCAGATCACCAGCATCGGGGCTTGGTCGAAGTTCATGGCGTTTCTCCGTTCCTAGATGCCAATGGACTGCAATTCGCGTACCAAGCTCTACCTATTGAAAACAGTGGCGCATTTCGACAGTTTTGGTCCTTTTTGTCCGAATGTGGGTGTTTTGCCCCACCCGGCAAGCCTGTGGGTGTGCGCAGGCTGGCGCGGTTGGATTGCGTCAGGGTGGAACCGGCGCACTCCCGTTACAATAGGAATTCAACGTGAAATCACCCGGCATCTTTATCACTTTCGAAGGCATGGACGGCTCCGGCAAAACCACCCAGATGCACCGTCTGGCAGAGCGACTACGTGCCCAGGGGCGCAGCGTAATGGAGACCGCAGAGCCCGGCGGTCCGCCGATCGCGCAGAAGATCAGGCGCATCCTGTTGGATTCGGCCAATCAGGAACTGAGTCCCACCACCGAAATCCTGCTCTATTTCGCCTCGCGGGCGCAGAATGTGGATGAGTGGATCAATCCTGCGCTGGCTCGCGGCGAGATCGTACTTTCCGACCGCTTCACCGATTCCTCCCTCGCCTACCAGGGCGTCGGACGAGGCCTGGGGATCGAGGCCGTGACGGCCCTGGACCGCATTGCCTGCCGCGGGCTCAAGCCCGATCTGACGATCCTGGTGGACGTGGATGCGGAAACCAGCCTGGCAAGGGCGAGGGCGCGCAACGAGGCGCAACCGCACTGCGAGACGCGCATGGACGACCAGGCGCTCTCATTCCACCTCAAGGTTCACGCGGCCTACCACGCGCTCGCCGAGGCCGAACCCGAACGCGTCAAAGTGGTGAACGGGCGCGCGGGCATCGACGAAATCGAACGGGAAGTATGGAGCATTGTGAGCGCCCATGTTGGGAGCGCCCATGTTTGAGAACTTCTGGGGCAACGCGGCAGTCACCGAATCGCTCGAGCAGATGATTGCGGGGCAGCGCCAGACGCAGACGCTGCTCTTCTCGGGACGCGAGGGCGTGGGCAAGGCAACGCTGGCGCGGCGCATGGCGGGACGCATTCTCGGGCACCCCGAGTTGATCGAGAAGGACGACCTCTCGCTGCCCGACAACATAGAGACCGTGGCGGCGCGCGAGCGCTGGACCTCCGAGAAGCGCAATGAAGATCCGCTGCAATTCAACACGCATCCCGACTTTGTGACCTTCGCGCCCGACGGTCCGCTGCGCCAGATCGGCATTCCGCAGACGCGGTTGCTGAAGGAATCGGCGCAATACCTGCCGCACAAGGGACCGCGGCGCATCTTCCTGATCGACCATGTGGACCGCGCCAACGATCAGGCGGCCAATTCCCTGCTCAAAACACTGGAAGAACCGCCCGATCATCTGATTCTCATCATGACGGCGGAGAACGCGTACGATCTGCTGCCCACCATACGGTCACGCGCCGTGCCATTTTACTTTGCGCCGCTGGAGCCGGAGGAGATGCGCGCCTTTGTACGGGCGCGCGGCCTCGATCAGCCGGAGCGGCGTATCCCGCTGGCCGCGGGGAGTCCGGGAATCGCGGTGTCGCTCGATCTGGAGGCGTACGATAAACGTCGCGCCGCCATGCTGACGCTGCTCAAGGTGGCGGCAGGCCTGGCGCCGTTCGCCGCGTGGGTGCCGATTGGCGAGGCGATCGGGCGAAGCAAAAACGAGAAGCTGGAGTTCTACCTCAAAGTGCTCTACGAGTTGCTGCGCGATATCCTGCTGCTGCACGAGGGGTCGGGCGATGTGCGCAATCAGGACATCCGCCGTGAACTGGAAGCGCTCGCCGGCAAGGTGCAGTTCGCCTGGATACGTAAGGCGGTGACGCGGGTGGACGAGATCGCGATGATGATCCGGCGCAATATTCAGAAGACCATTGCGCTGGACGCCCTGATTCTGGAACTGCGCTAGGCCGGAGGCGCGATGCGCGCCAACGTGCTCCAGAACTCCGGAAAACTCACCGAGGCGGCATTCGAATCTTCAATCACGCTGGGACCGTCGGCGCGCAGCGCGGCCACCGCGAACGCCATCGCAATACGGTGATCGCCGAAGCTATCGAAGGTATTCGCGCGGAATGTCTGCCGTCCGGGGATGACCATGCCGTCGGTCGTTTCCTCGGCCTGCACGCCCAGACGGCGAAGGTTATCGACCACTGTGGTGATGCGGTCGGTCTCCTTCACGCGAAGCTCTCCGGCATCCTTCACGATGAGGCCTTCATCACTGGCAGCACCCAGCACAGCGAGCACGGGAATCTCGTCGATCAGCGCGGCGGTCATAGCGCCATCGATGACGCCGCCCTTGAGCTGGGAATGCTGCACCACGATGTCGCCGATCAATTCGCCATTGGTGCTTTCGAGCGCGGGGATGAGGATCTTGGCGCCCATGCCGACCAGCAAATCGAGCAGCGCCGAGCGGGTGGGATTGAGGCCGACGCCGCGGATAGTGAGTTGCGACCCGGGGACCAGCAACGCCGCCACGATGAAAAAGGCCGCCGACGAAATATCGGATGGCACGGTGAGTTCGCGCCCGGTGAGTCGGGGCCGTCCGGCGAGCGTGATCTTGCGTTTCACCACGGTGAGGTCGGCGCCGAATTCGCGCAGCGCGATCTCGCTATGGTCGCGCGACGCCATGGCTTCGGTGACGGTGGTTTCGCCATCGGCATAGAGCCCGGCGAAAAGCACGCAAGTCTTGACCTGCGCGCTCGGCACAGGAAGGACGTAGTCGATGGGACGCAGCGCGCCACCCTGGATTTCGAGTGGCGGGAATTTATCTTCACGCGCCGTGATACGCGCGCCCATGTCGGCCAGTGGGCGCATGATGCGCTGCATAGGACGCCGCGACAGAGATTCATCGCCGAAGATGCGCGTTACGAAGGGCTGCGCCGCGAGAATGCCGCTCAGCATGCGAATGGTCGAACCGGAGTTGCCGGCGTCCAGATCTGCGGCCGAAGCGCGCAGACCATCGAGCCCTTTGCCCTTCACCACGACTTCCGTGCCGTCCACCTCGATCTCGATACCAAGGGCGCGCATGCAACCTAGCGTGGAGTGGCAATCGGCGCCCGTGGAGTAATTGTGGATGCGCGATTCGCCCTCGGCGATGGCCGAGATCATGGCATAGCGGTGCGAAATGGACTTGTCGCCCGGCAGGACGATAGCGCCGGTGATGGGGGACGCAGGTGAAATGGTCTGTTGCATGGAAGATTGGGAAGGCCTTGCACTATTCTATCGGAGCCTGGGCGTCGAACGCATAGCGGAAGCCATTGGCGGCGATGGCGCGCAGTTGGCTTTCGGTGAAGCCGAACTGGCGGGCCGCGAGTTCGAACTCGCCGGTGAGCGAGCAGCGGAACATCGCGGGATCGTCGGAATTCAGAATGATGGGCACGCCCGCATCGAAGAGCCGGCGCACGGGATGTTCTTCGACGCGCGCCACTACGCCGGTGACGAGGTTGCTGGTGATGCAGATTTCGAGTGGAATGTCGCGCTCGCGGAGATGGTCGAGCAGGCGGGGATCGCGGATCGCATTAATGCCGTGCCCGATGCGTTCCGCGCCGAGCGCGAGCGCGTCCCAGATGGATTCGGGGCCTATGCTCTCGCCGGCATGGGCGTGAAGGTGGAGGCCCGCACCCTTCGCATAGGCATAGGCGTCTTTGAACCAGTTGGCCGGGCCACGCTCTTCGCTGCCGCCGATGCCGAGCGCCACCACTCCCAGCGTGCGGCGTTCCGCGGCGAGTTCGGCAACCTGCATCGCCTGCTCGGCGCCAAACTGGCGCACCGCATCGAGAATCCAGCGCACGCGCACGGGCGAGTCTGCCGCCGCCGCGTGGACCGCATCGAAGATCGGCGCGAACTCCTGCTCCTTCCAGAGGACCACGCCGGCCGCGATAATGATCTCGGCATACTGCACGTTTTGCGTGGCCAGGCGCTCCAGCAGCCGGCGCGTGATCAGCGCGTAATCGGCGGGCGTACGCAGGCGTTTGCCGACCACGCCGAAGGCGCGCAGGAAAGCGTCGAAATCGGTGTAATGATAGAGAGCGCGATACTCCTCGATCGATGTCGAGGGGTCCAGCTCATACAACGTCTCCGGCTCCACCGAACCTTCGAGGTGGAGATGGAGTTCGCTTTTGGGTAATTCGCGCAGAAAATCGTCCATACTTGAATTCACAGGTTCTCATGACTGGTGAAGAAATTGAAGCGATAGTCAACGGCTATCACGGCGATGCGTTCGGCATCCTGGGACCGCATGCGGTTCGCAAGAAGGGCAGGCAGGGGCGCTGGGAAGTGCGCGCCTTTTTGCCGCACGCGGATTCGGCCGCGGTAGTGGTGGGCGGTGTCCGCCGCGACATGGTGAAGAAGCATGCGCAGGGCTTCTTCCTTGCCTGCCTGGATGGCGACCCCTCGGCGTACCGGCTGTCGGCGCGGCTGTGGGACGGCACCGAAATCGAATTCGACGATCCGTATCGTTTCGGCCCGCAGCTTTCGGAATCCGACCTGTACCTGCACACCGAGGGCACGCTCTACGAGGCCTGGCGAACGTTCGGCGCGCACG
>JBDTPR010000486.1:0-5470 GCA_039932635.1 Candidatus Solibacter sp. | reverse complement strand
TTGAGACGCCGCATGCCGAACGCTCCCTCACGGTCGCGGCTCTGATGGGGTTCACCATAATTCTCAGCTTCTGACGGTCGCGGCTCTGATAGGACTCTCTCTTCTACGTAACCGGAACCGCGTCCACTCGCGGGCGGACCCGCGTGCATCTTCCGATTCCCGAATAATCGAAACCTGCGGCGATGGCGGTCTCGGGCACAAAGAAATTGCGGCCGTCAACCAGGATCGCGCTCGCCATCACACGTCCCAGCGCCGCGAGATCCAGGTCGTAGAATTCGCGCCACTCCGTCACCAGCACCAGCGCATCCGCATCGCTCGCTACCTCCAGGGCGCTATCGCAGTAGCGCATTTTCAAGTCGGGCCGCTGCTGCTTGCACGCGCCATTGGCGATCGGGTCATAAGCCTTCACGCGCGCACCCATCTGGATCAGCCGCTCGGCGATGTGCAGCGCCGGCGCGTCGCGCAGATCGTCGGTGTCGGGCTTGAATGCCAGCCCCAGCAGCCCGACGGTGCGACCCTTCAGGATATAGAGCTTTTCCTGCAGCTTCTGGATCACCATCTGGCGCTGCGCCGTATTGACATCGAGCGTGGCCTGCAGCAGCTTGCTCGAATAGCCGTACTCGCGCGCCGTGTGCAGCAGGCTCTGAATATCCTTGCCGAAGCAACTGCCGCCCCAACCCACGCCGGGATTCAGGAACTTCGCGCCGATACGCGAATCCAGCCCGATCCCCGCCATCACCTCGGGACCCTCCGCGCCGACACGCTCGCAGATGTTCGCGATCTCGTTGGCGAAACCGATCTTCATCGCCAGGAAGGCATTGGCCGCGTACTTGATCATCTCCGCGGAGGTCAGCGAGGTCGCCAGCAGCGGCACCGAGATCATCGACGAGGGGCGCGCCACGCCCGGCGGAGGGGTGAATGCCTGTGCCACCAGGGGCTCGTAGAGTTCGCGCATTACCGCCAGCGTGGGCGCGTCCCCGCCCACCACGATGCGGTCGGGATAAAGCGAATCGGCCACCGCGGAGCCCTCGCGCAGAAACTCGGGATTGCTCGCCACGCCGAAGCGAATGCGCTCCTCGCCGCGCTCACTGAAGCCCTCGCGGACCAGCGCCTCCACCAGATTGCCTGAGCCCACCGGCACGGTGGATTTGTTCACCACGACGCGGAATCGCGAGCCGTCCATGGCCGCGCCGATGCTCTTGGCGGCCGATTCCAGATACGCCAGGTTGGCCTCTCCGCTGGGCAGCGGCGGCGTGCCCACGGCGATGAAAATGACGTCGCTGCCGCGCACAGCCTCCGCTACGTCGGTGGTGAAGTCGAGCCCGCCGCGTCCAGCGCCGAGCGCCAGCATCTGTTCCAATTGCGGCTCGTAGATCGGCGATTCGCCGCGCTGCAGCCGCGCGATCTTGCCGGCATCGGTGTCCACGCAAGTCACGTGGTGCCCCAAATAGGCCAGGCACGCGCCTGTCACCGTGCCCACATATCCGGTTCCGATTACGGTTACGTCCATGTCAGGAAGAGGGCCCCTCAACCCCGTGGTGCGAGTATAACAAGCCCCCTGTTTGGGCGGAAAGGTTATCGAGTGGTATCAGATACAATCATGGATATCTAACATGCAGACGATTCTGGTAATCGACGACGACGAAAGCCTGCGCGACACCATCGTCGTAATGCTGGAGCAGGAAGGCTTTCGTGCCATGCAGGCCGGCGATGGCGCCGAGGGTTTCGAGATGGCGCTCTCGCAAAAGCCCGACCTGGTGCTGGTCGATCTGAGGCTGCCGCGCATGAGCGGCACCGAAATCTGCAAACAGCTCCGCGCCGCCCGCGTGGCCACTCCCATCATCGTGCTCAGCGCGCTGGGCGATGAGATCGACAAGGTGCTGCTGCTCGAAATCGGCGCCGACGATTACGTGGTCAAGCCCTTCGGCACGCGCGAACTGATGGCGCGCATCCGCGCCGTCCTGCGCCGCGCCTCCGGCGATGCACGTAAGGTGGTCCACTTCTCGGAGGTCGAAGTGGATTTCGAACGCCGCATCGTCAAACGCAAAGGCGAAGATCTCAAGCTCACTCCCGCCGAATACAATCTGCTCAGCTACTTCCTGCAGAACCCAGACCGCGCCCTTACCCGCGACATGATCCTCAATTCCGTATGGGGCTACGAGTTCTTCCCCAATACGCGCACGGTCGATGCCCACGTGGTCAAATTACGCCAGAAACTCGAACCCGATAGCAATGCTCCCAAGCACTTCCTTACCGTCCATGGCGTCGGCTATCGCTTCGTTCCCTGATTTCCGGCCGCTCGCCGTTCCTCGAAATTTACAGGTTTTCCCCGATACGTGTTGTCCAGGATGGGAGACAATAGCGAAATGCCTGCCGTCCTGATCGTTGAGGACTCGGAAAATAGCGCGGCCATGCTGGAAATTGCCTTCCTCGGCATTCCCGGCCTCTCCGTACTGACCACTGCTTCCGGTGTGGAGGCCCTGCGGATCCTGGATGGCGGCTCCAGTCCCGTTCGCGCCGTGGTCACCGATCTCAATATGCCTCGCATGGATGGCTACGAGCTTATCCGCCGTGTACGCTCCCACGAAAAGCTCTCGGGTATGCCTATCATCGTAGTAAGCGCTGACACCGACCCGGCCACACCGGACCGGATTGCGGCGTTAGGGGTACAGGCATTCTTCGCGAAACCGTTTTCACCGGCTCTTGTGCGCCGGAAATTGGAGCAACTTCTTGATGGCAGGACGCACTAGCTTACTTTGTCTGGCGCTATGCTTCGCGCCGGTCACCCTGTGCGCGCAGGCTTCCCCGGACCTGGCCAAAATCCTCGAACGGCTCGACCGGTTGGAAAAGGAAAATCGCAGCCTCTCCGAACAGGTGCGCGCTTTACAGGAGCAGTTGGGAACGCCCGCGCCGCCTCCTCCCACTGTGGACGAGCGCCTGGATATCCAGCAGCATCGCATCGAAGAGCAGGCCCAGACTAAGGTGGAAGCGTCGCAGAAATTCCCCATCCGCCTCGCCGGCATGGCCCTCTTCAACGCCTTCGCCAACTCCAAGCAAAGCGGAGGTGCGGACTATCCCGTGACTGCCGCCCCCACTGGCGTCGGGCACTCGGGCGCTACCGTGCGGCAGACCATCATCGGGTTGGAATTCGGCACGCCGCCGGCCATCTGGGGCGGCAAGGTCAACGGCTCCGTCTACATGGATTTCTTTGCCGGCGCCACCAACTCGGCGTTCCGTATACGCACCGCGTCCATCGAAATCGATTGGAAAGATCGCAGCATCGTGGCCGGCCTGGAGAAGCCAATCTTCAACCCGCGCGAGCCGAGTTCGCTCGCCCAAGTGGGCATTTCGCCGCTCACCGGCGCCGGCAATCTTTGGCTCTGGCTCCCGCAGGTTCGCTTTGAGCAGGAAATCCGCCTCGCGCCGAATACCGGCTTCCGCGCCCAACTAGGCGCCGTGCAGACTCGCGAAATCGGTCCCTATGTCGGTACCGTGGTACCGGAAGCCGCCCGCCCCGCCGCCGAGGGCCGCGTCAACTTCCATCACAAAATCGATGACGATCGCCGCCTGGAAATCGCCGCCGGATTCCACACCAGCACTACCCACGCGGGCGGCGCGAATATTCCCTCCCGCGTCTTCGCCATGGACTGGTTCTTCAACCCGGTGAAGCGCCTTGAATTCTCCGGCGTCTTCTATACGGGGGAAAATGTCGCCCACCTGGGCAGCGGGACTCGCCAGGGTTTTGCCTTTTACCGCAACTATGGCTACGCGGTCGCCAGCACGGGCGGGTGGGGCCAGTTCACCGTGCACGCCTTCCCGCGGCTGGATTTTCACGTCTTCACCGGGCAGGTGGACGACGCCAATACCGATCTCGCCAAGGGCTCCATCGGCAAGAATCTGCTATTCGGCGGCAACGCCTATTTCCGCGTCGCGCCGAATGTCCTGATGGGGCTGGAAGCTACGCAAGTGCGGACCATGATAATCGGACAGGGAGTTCGACTCAATAATCACTATGATCTGGCGCTGGCTTATCTGTTCTAGCGTGGGCTTTGGGCTGGCGTTCGCCGCCTCTGTCACGGGCGAAATCGAACTCACCAATTCCAGGAACGTCGCTGTCCGCAAGCATAGAGACTATGCGGGCGTGGTCCTCTGGCTGGAGCCCGTGGACCGCCCGGCGCCGCCGCTGACGCCTCGAAAAGTCGAGATGCAGCAGAAGGACAAGCAGTTCCTGCCGCACGTCCTCGCCATTTCGTTGGGCAGTACCGTCGAACTGCCTAACCTCGATCTCATCTTCCACAACGCCTTCTCGAATTTCAGCGGCCAGCCCTTCGATGTCGGACTCTACGCCCCGCGCACCTCGCGCAGCGTCACCTTCAAGCACGCCGGCATCGTGCGTGTCTTCTGCAATATCCACGCCACCATGAGCGCCATCATCGCCGTGGTCAACACCCCGTGGTATGCCGTCACTATGTCGAACGGCAAGTACACCTTCCACAACGTGCCGCCCGGCGAATATAATCTCCACATGTTCCATGAGCGTGCCCTGCCCGGCAACGTGCAATACCTGGAACGCCGCATCACAATCCCCGACGCCGGCCTCGTGATGCCCCTGATCTCCATCACCGAAACCGGCTTCATCCCCGCCGAGCACCTCAATAAGTACGGCAAGGATTATCCGCCTGCCGCCAACGATAGTGCCTATCCGGGGGCGCCTAAGAAATGAAATTGCGCTTCGCCAATCTGTCCCTGCTGACCAAGATCATGCTTTCCACTTCGGTGGCGATCACGGTCCTGTTCGCGATCACCGGGCAGATTGTGCTGCGCACCATCACGCGCAGCATGTCGGACAGCCTCGAGGCCGAAGTCCAGGGCAGCTTCCACTCTTACGTCTCGCTGTGGAATGCGCGCACCGAGCTTCTCAATTCCGTCAGCCGCCTGATGGCCAGCATGTCCGATGTGCGCGCCGCCTTCGGCACCCGCGATCAGGCCACCATCCGCGATTCCGCCAGCGAACTCTGGTCGCGCATCTCCACCTCCGCGGGACTCTTTCTGGTGACCGACCCGCGCGGCAAAGTGATCGCCTCGCTGGGCGGCGTCACTGCCCCATCCCTGCGCCGCGATCTTGACCTGGTGCAGTCCGCCGAAGCCCGCTTTCCCCAGCAGTCCTCGGGCTTCTTCCTGGAAGCTGGCGAACTCTATCACCTCTCCGTGACGCCCGTCTACGTGCAGTCCGGCGGCGCTGCTACCGACCTGCTCAACGTGCTGGTGGCCGGCGAGCGTGTAGACGCCATCGTCGCCCAGCGCCTCAAGAGCGCCACCAATAGCGAATTTCTTTTCCTGGTGCCCTCGGGCGTCGAGGAGTGTCCCGGCGTGAGCGAGGCCGACCTGCGAGCCGCCCTGCCCGAGCTCGCGGCGCTGCGCGCGCCGCTGCTCGCCCACGCCGAGCTGCCGGGGCCGATCGCCGCGGCGG
>JBDTPR010000485.1:0-5472 GCA_039932635.1 Candidatus Solibacter sp. | reverse complement strand
GTCGTTAACGATGGCCACAGGGGGCGCGCCGAAGCGATCGCGCGTAGTGAAATCGCGGCCCGAGAGCAGAGGAATCCCAAGCGTTCGGAAATACCCGGGACTCACCGTGTCGAACCACGGGTTCATGTTTTGATCTTCCTTGGGCTGGTGACCTTCAATGAAGATGGTGGACATGTTCTGATCGTCCGCGATCAGCGGAATGGTGCCGACGGCGGCGGACTGGACCCTGGGTACGGCAGACACGCGCGCCTGTACGTCCTCGGCGAAACGGCGAATGCGCTCCGCTTTGTAGCTCCCGAGCGAGGGGTCCACGCCGAAGCTGAGCAGTCGCTCGTGACGGAATCCCAGATCCACGTTCTTCAAATTGCTGAGTGAGCGGGTGAAGAGCGCGGCCGCAATCAGCATGAGGAGCGAGAGCGACACCTGCGAAACCACCAGCATCTTGCGCAGGCGCACATGGCCGGTCCCGCCGGAGACGTTATTCGCCTGATCCTTCAAGGTGAGGGCGAGCTTCGGAGATGTGGCCTGCCACGCCGGGGCGAGGCCGAAAAGGATGCCGGTCAGTACAGAGAGTGCGAAGGTGAAGGCGAACACGCGCATATCGGGCGACGCGGTGATCGGAATGTCGGCCGGGTTGGCCAACAGCCCGAGCAGAGCGCTGCCCGTCCACCACGCGAAGAGAATTCCGAGAGCGCCGCCGGTCACGGAGAGCACCAGGCTTTCGGCCAGCAACTGGCGGATCAGCACCCCGCGGCTGGCGCCCACCGCCAGGCGAACCGCAATCTCCTTCTGCCGTCCCACCGCGCGCGCCAGCAGGAGGTTTGCCACATTGGCGCAGGCAATCAGCAGCAGCAGGCCGACGATGGTCAGCAGGATCAGCAGAGGATCCGAGAGTTGCTCGCGCAGTCCGGAGATGCCCTTGCCGGCAGGCACGAAGATCAGTGGTTTGGTAACAAACCCGGTGCGGCTACGGTCGCTACTGAACTTCATGCTCTGCATTTCCATGATCAGCAGGCCGTGATAGTAGGGCTCGAGGCTGGCCTGCGCGCGGCGTTCCGAAACTCCGGGACGCAGACGCCCGGCGAGCTCCAGCCAGAGCACCCGCCGGTCGGCGAGACCGTTCCACGTGGGCGTCATTTCCGCCTTCATCATGGTGGGCGCCAGGAGGTCCACACGCGCGCCGGGGTCGAAGCCGTGATACCCGGGAGCGGCCACGCCGACAATCGTCATGGGATGGCCGTTAAGCAGGACCTTCTGATTCAGAATGCCGGGATTGCGGTTGAAGCGCGATTGCCAGTAATCGTAGGCGAGAACGGCGACGGGGTGGGCGCCGGGCAGGCGGTCGTCATCGGGGGTGAGTCCGCGGCCTAGTACGGTGGTGAGTCCCAGGGTGTCGAACCATGTGCCGGAGACCAGTTCGGCCTGTACGCGTTCGCTGCGGTTGTTGTAGCTGAGGTTCAGCGGGGTGGCGAAACGCGCGGCCACTCCTTCGAAGACGGAGTTGTGGTCGCGAAAATCCTGGAACATCGGATAGGAGAAGCGGTTCTCGCCCCACACCATCCCCGACTGCGGACCGGGGCTTGTAAAGTGCACCAACTGACGCGCGTGCTTCACAGGTATCTGGCGCAGCAGCACTTGGTCGGCGATGGTGAAGACAGCGCTATTGGCGCCGATGCCGAGCGCGAGCGAAAACAGCGCGATCACCGTGAACAGAGTACTGCGGCGCAAATTGCGGATGGCGTACCGAAAATCCTGAAGCATCCCTGATCTCTAGACGTATGGTATCGCGGAAGGATTCGATTTCCACGGGGGTGAGGGATGTGAGTCTCGTCGCCGGGTCAGGCGACCGGATTGCGCAGCACGCCCACGTGTTCGAGTTCGACTTCCATGACATCGCCGGGCGACATCTTGCGCGTGTTGCCGGGAGTGCCCGTATAGATAAGGTCGCCCACGTGCAAGGTGACCCAACCGCTGATCCAGCTCAGCACGGCGGCGATGTTGAAGATCAGATCGCTGGTGTACTGCTGCTGGATGGTCTCGCCGTTCATGCGGGTCTGCAGCATTAGCTTGCCGTAATCCACACCGCTGACGATCGCAGGACCGAGCGGGGCGAAGGTGTCCGACCCCTTGGCGCGCCACCACTGCAGATCTTTGCTCGGGCCGTTCTGCCACTGGCGCTCGCTCACGTCGTTGCCGGCCGTGACGCCGAAGATCGCCGCGGCCGCTTCCTCCTCCGAGGCGTTGCGCAAGTGCTTGCCCACCACCACCACCATCTCGCCTTCCGAGTGGACGTCGGTGGCATCGCGCGGGATCACGATCGGGTCCAACGGATTCTGCAACGCCGTGACGGGTTTGTAAAACATCTCGGGGTGGGCGGGCTGCGGGCGTGTGCCAAGGTGGCTCTTATAGTTCAGGCCGACCGCCAGGATCTTGCCGGGCTGGCAGGGGTAAAGGAGTTTGACGTCGGCGAGCTTGTGGGTGGCGCCTGTGGGCGTGTGGCTATCGAACAGGCCCCCTTCGATCTGTTGGACGGTATCGCCGTCCAGAATGCCGTAGGAGACGCCGGTGGAGGATTGGTAGCGGATGAATTTGGTCACGTCTCCGCTATTGTATCGCGCACTTCGCGGCCACCTATCCGAGGCGGACGAAGTCGTGATTTTCGGACTGCGCCTTGCCGTAGGCGAGCTTGAGCAGTGGAGGAGCGATCAGCGTGGTGGCTACCGACATGAAGACGATGATCCCGTAGGTGTTGTGGCCGATGACGTTGAGCGTGAGGCCGAGCTGCGCCACCACCATGCCGACCTCGCCGCGCGGCACCATGCCGACTCCCACGCGAATCGCATCGGTCCTACCCATGCCAATCGCACCCAAGCCGCACCCCACGAACTTGGACAGAACCGCCACTACCAGCAGGAGCCCGGCCAGTCCGAGTGTCGCAGGACTGGAGAAGGCGGTGAGATCGAAGTGCAGTCCAATGCCGACCAGGAAGAACGGGGCCAGCAGTTCCGCGACTCCGTTGGTGAATTGGGTTACGTGCTCCTCGCAGGTCTCCGAGAGGGCCATGCCTGCCAGGAAAGCTCCGATGATTGCGGCCACACCGGCGAAGACGGCGACTAGCGACAGAGCGAAGAGCAGCGTCATGGCGAGTGTGAACTCGCTTTCGGCAATGCGCAGCTTGGCATGCACGGTGGGCATCACCCGCCGCAGAGTCCGCGTGCCGAAGCGTGCGACAAAGAACGTGAAGCCGAGCGCAAGACCGGCAGTCAGCGCGACATCCAGGTAGTTGACCTTGCCTTTCGCCATCCCGCTGACGATGGCGAGCACAATCAGGCCGAGCACGTCGTCCAGCACGGCGGCCGCCATAATGACGCGGCTGGCGCGCAGGTCCAGGAAGCCGCGCGACGCCAGAACCTGCGCGGTGATGCCGATACTGGTCGCCACCATCGCGGCGCCGGTGAAGATGCTCTCGATCCGCGGCTCTCCCCAGAGCGCACACAGCCCCCATCCGGCGAAGAACGGGACGATGACGCCGGCGACCGCAACCAGCAGCGCGGTGCCGCCGACCTTCATCAACTCCGTCGCCTTCACTTCCAGGCCGACCCGGAAGAGCAGGAACATGACACCGAGTTCGGAGAGCGTAGTGAGCAGTTCGGTGGGGGCGAGCCAGCCAAGCACGTACGGCCCGAACAGGACTCCGGCGAGAATTTCCCCCACGATGCCGGGTTGCCCCGCACGTTCGAAGAGCTCCGCCATCAGCTTCGCCGAGGCGAACACCAGGAGCATGGCGAGCGGGATCTCTGCAGCGGGAGGCATGTCTCCAAGGTAGGACAGGCCTCGCGGGCCTGTCCACTACGAATGTTGGCGAAGATTGCTTGAAGATCGCTCCGCAACTACTGCAGCAGCGCGCGAATCGGTGCGGCGAAGAGTGGCGTGGATGTCGGCTGGTCCGCACCGGCTTCGTTCTCCAGCGTCACGGCTATGGCCTCGGTGTTCTGGGCGGCGCCGCGCTGAATGTGCATGGCGCTGCCATCGGGCGCGGTCTGGAACATCCCCGCCGCTTGCGCCTTGCCGCCCTTGATGATCCACATCTCGTACGCCTTACCCGCGGGAGCGGGCGGCAGATTACCGGCGATCAGCAGCACGCCCTCCGTCGGACTGACGAAGACCTTGCCCTTCGGCTTGGGCTGCCCTTCGCCGAACGTGGTGACCACCGTGTCTTGTCCGGTCAGAATCGTGAATGCCTGGTTGACGCTGGCCAGCTTGATGGTTTGTTCGCGATTGATTTCGCGCAGCCGCGCCAGTTCGTTGGCCAGGTCACGCTCTCGGCCGCCAAAGTAAACCGCGGCGAAGAGCGCCAGCCCGAGAGCGAAGGCCAGGAACGGAGCCCAGCCAAATCGGCTCTGGGTACCGCCGACGCTCGCCAAAATGCGACGGCGAAGAGCCGGCGATGGCGCCGCAGGTGTAACCGCGCCGCCGATCATCGCGAGCATTTGACGCGACCGTTTGATTTCTTGCATACAGACCTCGCAATGCCGGTGAAGGTGCGCGCGGATCTCGCTGTGCTCGGGCTCGTCCGACAGGCCCATGGCGTAAAGTTCGTAATATTCGCGCAGTTCGTTGCAGTTCATGCCGCCACCACCGAGCCGAGTTCGTCGCGCAATGTTTTTAGTGCCGCCCGTACCCAGGTCTTCACCGTACCCAGTGGCTGACCCATGCGTTCGGCCATTTCTGTTTGAGACAACCCTTCGAAGTATGCCAGCTCGATGACCTGGCGGTGATTCGGCGACAACTTTTCCACCGCCGTCTTCACGCGCCGTACCCTGTCGGAGCTCAGCAACTCGCGTTCCATATCGCAGTACAACGCGGGATGGTCGGTCTCATCAAATTCCACCGCGTTGCGTTCGCGCCCGCCGGCCGAACGCAGGTAGTCGATGGCGCGATTTCGCGCCACAGCGAGCAGCCATGGCCCGATCGAGCCCTTCTGCGCATCGAAGCCGTGGACTCGATTCCACACGCGCAGAAAAGTTTCCTGCACCAGGTCTTCCGCCGTGGCCGCATCGCGCACAATGCGGACGATCAGCGAAAAAGTGACTCGGCCGTAGCGGTCGTAAAGCTCGGCCAGAGCGTTCGGATCGCGCCGCTGCATGCGCGTGACGAGGTTGGTGTCGTCTTCGGCGGCATGCACGGCCATCAGGATGGGAAGCATCATCATTAGGCGATTTGCGCACGCCTTTCGCGCGCGTCTAATTGTATATACGTAGCGCGCGAGCAATCAAGATTTCGGTCGCGCGCCATTTTCTTTACGCATCGATTCGTCGTGTGCAACTCGAAAGAGATCGAATGAAGCGCTCACTGCATTTTTTTCTTGACTTTATTTCTGAAGCACCTTATATATGAATCACATTGCGATTTTCGAATCGCAAAATTTGATGTTAGGGAGAATCAATCGATGAAGAGCGCAACCAAGAAAGC
>JBDTPR010000484.1:0-5474 GCA_039932635.1 Candidatus Solibacter sp. | reverse complement strand
CGAGGGCCTGGAGTGCGTCACCGATACTCTTCAACAAATTCCAGTCTACCAGTGCCGCCGAAGAAGCCCCAATCAGAGCCGCGACCGTGAGGGAGCGGTTGCCAACTTGCCTTGAAACGCCGCGCACGCTCCCTCCCGGTCGCGGCTCTGACTGGAGTTCACAGCGAAGCAAAGCGAACTGCCGTGTTACAGCAGATCGGCAAATGATTTGCGCAGCTTGTAGAACCAGGCGTGGCCTAACAGGCATACGGCGGCGGAGAGCAGCCAGAGCTTCCACAGGGTGTGGAATTCGGGGGCCTGATTGTACAGGAAGATCGAGCGGTAGCCGTGCACCAGCGTGTAGATGGGATTCTTGGTGAGGATGCCGATGGCCGCGTACGGCAGCTTGCTTTCGGGGTAGCAGATGGGCGTGAGGAAGAACCACAGCGTCAGGATGAAGCCCATGATCTGTCCGAGGTCGCGCGCGAATACGCCGAGCGCGGCCAGAAACCAGCTCACGCCCGCAGTGAACAGAATCTGCGGAATGATCAGCACAGGTAGCCACAGGATCGCGACCGGCAGCGTGTGATTGATGGCCAGCAGGAAGACGCAGTAGAGCAGGATGGCGAACAACTCCGTGACCAGCCCCGCCACTACCAGATTCACCGGCAGAGTCTCCACGGCGAAGACCAGTTTCTTGACGAAGTTGCGGTGCTCGAGCATCACCGAGGGCGCTCGGCCGGCGGCCTCGCTGAAGGCCAGCCACGGCAGCATGCCCGCCAGGAAGTAGAGCGCGAAGCTGCTCCAACTGGCATTCGGATCGTAGCGATCGCGCAGCACCACTCCGAAGACGAAGAAGTAGGTCAGCATCAGCAGCAGCGGGTTGATGATGGTCCAGAACGCGCCGCCGAAACTGCCCCGGTAGCGGCCCAGGATATCGCGCTTCACCATGGCCCGGATCAGGCCCCAGTTGTTCCACACCGTGGTGACCGGGTACACGAAGGCGCGTCCGATGCCGCGCAGCGCGCGCTCGCGCCCGAGGATTGCCTGCGTGACCACGCGCACACGGTCCACACGCGCGAGCCCGTCCGCGGTAAAAGTCTCCACCAGGAGGAACGGCCACGCTTTCTGGTAATACCAGGCATGGTTCTCGCGTACCGGCGAGAACACCACCTGATAGCCGCCGTCTTCGCCGGGCATGGGCACGTCGAGCGCGACCTGCATGCTCTCGCCGGGCTTCACGTCCTGCGCGGGCGCGACGCGCGCGCCGTCGACAATCAGCGTGCCGGTGTCGGCATCGAAAAGGTGATAGCCCACGCCGAAGCCCTCGGAGGCGCGCCAGGTATCGAGCGAATCGTTGCGTACCGAGAAGGCCGCGTGCAGCCTTCGCGTGGCGGGGTCCAGGCGGACATCGGGCTGCTGGTAATCGACGCTCATGTGTAAAGCCAGGCGGGATAGCGTTCGCGCACCGCGCCGGTCTTGCGTCCCACCGCGTAGATGCCGTCGCCGCGCAGAGCGGTGCTCAGGCCATAACGCTCCAGCAGGTGCACGATCCAGCCGAACTCGGGATGCGGCTCGTCACGGAATTCGCCGGTTTCGAGCAGCGTGACTTCGAAGCCCGAGTTCTCCAGCAGCTGATGGATTTCGCGCGGCGCATATTCGCGATTGTGGCGCGCGTCCACTTCACCGGTGCCCTCGGCGGGCCGGATATACGCGTGGAAGAAGCCCGGATGATAGCCCTGCAGAATGCCCGAGATGCCGCGCAGCGCGGCGATGTTGGGCGTAGTGACCACGAAGTGCCCGCCCGGTTTCAGGATGCGGTTGACCTCACTCATGAGGTGCATGGGGTCTTCGAACAGGTGCTCGATGAGTTCCCCGCAGATCACCGTAGCGAAGTGTTCGTCGGGGTACGGGAATGGATCCTTCTCCGCGTCGAAGTGATCGATGGTGCACTCGAAGGTTTCGCCCTCGATAGAGGTGACGCGGCGCAAGTCGCTGCGTCCCAGTTTGCCGTAGTAGCAGCCGCGGACCTCGCCGTACCCCTTCTTCGTGCGCAGCGCAGGCGTGATTTGCAGGTACGCGCCCATTTCCAGGACGCGATCTTCGGGGCCGCCCGGCGGGGTAATTTCGAGCGTCTTGAGCAGGCGCGTGGAATGCGTATCGAGATAGCTGGCCGAGGCTTCTCCCACCGCCCAGCCTTCGAGATATTGCAGCGTGGGCTGCGTCTCTTCCGCGGGCGGCGCGGCAACTTCGGCGGACGTTGCGGTTGCCGGCGGAGTCCATTCCCTGCCCTGCACCACTGCTTCCATGAAGCCGGCGTACTGCGCGGCGACCGTCGCCCAATTGCACTCGTGGGCCACGTAGTCCTTGGCATGCTCGCCCAACTGGCGCGCAATTTCGGGCCGTGAGACCAGCAGATTGAGGTACTCGAAGATCAGGTCTTCCTCGCCCGGGCCCACCGGCACTTTGAGGCAGACATCGTCGGGGAACTCCTGAAAGCTGCCGACCTCGGAGACCATCACGGCCTTGCCGAGACCGAGCGATCGCAGCAGCGTGCCGGAACTTTCGCCCACCGTCGGAAAGCGCAGATTGAGCACGATGTCGCACGCACCCAGATAGCCCACGAAATCCTCTATGGGGGCGAAGCCCAGCACGCGCACGCTGGCCGAGAGGCCCATGGAGCGGATCATCGCCTCCACCGGAAATTCGGGATGCGGCTCGCCCACCAGAATCATCTTCACGTTGGGCATCAGGCGGAGCAGGCGGCGGAAGGCGCGCAGCGATTCCGCAATCCGCTTATAGGGCTTGAGAAAGCCGAAGACACCGATCAGAGGGGTGGTCTCGTCCAGGCCCAGGCGGTGACGGAAGCCGTTGCGGTCGGCCTGCGGAATCCACGCGCCGTGGGGGATCACGGCGGTGGGGCCCTGGAAGCCCTGCGCGAGCATCTCGTCGCGCATGAAGCTGCTGTGCACCACCACGCCGCGCGCCGAATTCAGAATGCGGCGCGTCATCGGCAGGCCTTCGTAATCGGGACCCACTTCGAGGCGGCGGACACGCTGCGCGAAGGCTAGGGCTTCGGGGCCGCCCTCGAACTCGCATTCGCGCAAGTAGGCGTCCCAATCGTTGCGCTTGATGGTGAGGTCGGTCATCAGGTGATGCAGATTGCTCTCGTGCATCACCACGATGCCGGGATGCTTCAGCGCGGTCTCGTATACGAAGGCATGGTGGCCATTATTGCCGACGTGATAGAGCGCGGTGTCGAAGCGCGAGGGGTCGTAAACCTGCTCGGGGGTAGAGAAGACTTCCAGGTCCATGAGCGGCTTGAGACTGGCGACGAGGGCTTCGGAGTAGTCGGCGATCCCGCTGCGCGAGGGCGGCAGCGGAGAGAAGTACGCCACGCGCATTTTCAGCGCACCAGTTCCAGCGAGACGGTACCGATGGCGACCGGGATCTTGATGAGCAGCGGGGTGCGGGCGGCGTCGCGATCGTAATAGACTTCGACCTTGAAATCGCTCGCCGGACCTTTGACGCTGACTTCCAGCTTGTCCGTGGTTTTGGGCTTGCCGTTCACGGGTATGTCCATGGCGCCGGTGTAGTTGGTCTTCACATCGTAGGGCGAACCGAAGAAGACCTTGGCCGCGAGGGGAACCCTTCCCTGCCCCATTTCGCGGCGCCCGTAATAGATGTAGGTCAGGGCATCGCGGGCGCAGGTGGGCAGGGCGAGTTCGGTTTTGCCGCCGCCAGCCGGAACCAGCGTCTGGCGAATTGCCTGATTGGTTTTCTGATCGAACTTGGTGCGCTCGGAGACCTTCTTGTTGCCGTGGCTGATCTCGCGATTCAGGGTGGCGGAGCAGAGGTCGAAGGTGGCTGCGGAGGCCGAGTATTTATCGGCGATGGGGACAAGCGGGATGGCCACGGTGGTGGACATGTCGAAATCCCAGCCGCCGCCGGTGGATTGGTGCGCGCCCATGGTCACTTCGCCGAGGGCCTTACCGCCCGGCCATATGACGCGGTAACGCAAGGTCTCGGTCTGAAACGGGAAACCGGTCAACTGGTCCGCAGCCGGAAGCAGGGGAGCAGAGACGAGGGCACACAAAAGGATACGGCGAAAGAATGTCATCGATGAGCTATGGGGTGAGAATATTCGGCGCTGGTGGCGCGCGATTTCTCGAGTACGTCGTGGAATACGGCTAGCGTCCGCTGCGCGGTCTTCTGCCAGGAGAAGTGCGCGGCGCGCTGTAATCCGAGGCGCTCCATGCGGAGGCGCAGCTCGGAATCCAACAGAAGGTCGGCCAGGGCGCGCACGATCTCGTCCAGGGCGTACGGGTCGAAGAGGATGGCGGCTCCATCCACCACTTCGGGGAGAGCGGAGGTGTGCGAGCAGATCACCGCGCGGCCGCAGGCCATGGCCTCCAGCGCGGGCAAGCCGAAACCTTCGTAGAACGAAGGGAAAATGAAGAGATCGCAGGCGTTGTAGAGTTGCAGCAGGTCGGCGTCGGAGACGAAGCCGCAGAATTGAATGCGGTCGGCAATGCCGCTTTCGCGGGCGGCGCGGTGGACTTCCCCGGCGAACCAGGTCTCCTTGCCGGCCAGCACCAGGTTCTGTTTGAGCTGAGGATAGGCGTTGACCAGGCGGGCGAAGGCTTTGATGAGGCCGATTTGGTTCTTGCGCGGCTGGAGGTCGCCCACGGAAAGGACGAAGGGCGCGTGGATCTGGAATCGGTCGCGCAAGGCGGCGAAGGCCGCATCGCGCGGCAACGGTCGGAATTCGCTGGCGGCGGCGTTGGGCACGACGACGACCTTTTCCTCATTCAGATCGCCATAGACCTTGAGGATGGAGGAACGGGAGAATTCGCTGCCGGTCAGAATCTTGGCGGCGCGGTGCACGGTGCGGCGCACCGACCACTGCAATTGCCAGGCGCGGTCGCGGGTGAAGTACTCGGGATGCTCCAAAAAGCTCACGTCGTGAACGCTAACGACGAAGGGAACGGGGCACATCAGCGGGGCCGTATACTGCACGTGAAGCAGATCGGGGCGATCCTGGCGAACTTTCATGGCCAGATCTAACCCCAATCGCATGAACGGATTGGTGGCAATCCGCCGGGTGGTGACGCTCCTCGGGAGTGATTGTGAGGCACTGTCAGCCGACACGTAGGCGATGAATTCGTCGGTCTTGTTCTGAGCGGCGAGCGCGTTCAGGAGACTCCGAACGTAGACCTCATTACCCGTGAGATGACGGCCGATGGCGTGAGCATCAACGGCGAAACGCATTAACGCCTACCAGTATAGCGGACCAGAATGGCACTCGGCTGGGTCAAAAGTTTAACTTTTTCCAGGCAGTTTCCCATGTAAACTCCTTTTCCAGCAACAATCTGCCAGCACTGCCCAGCTCCTCTCTCAGCTCACTGCACGCCAACAGCCGTGTAACTTCGGCAGCAAACGAGCGGGGGTCGTCGGCTAGCAGTACTGTAGCGCCGTGGCGTACCGGCAGACCT
>JBDTPR010000483.1:0-5476 GCA_039932635.1 Candidatus Solibacter sp. | reverse complement strand
CACCGCGCGGAACTTTACAACCCCTTGCGCGCGGAAATATTCGCAGGCGTGATCGTATAGCGCCAGCGAAATCCGCTTGCCGGTCTCGCGAATATACTTCGAGGTACGGAAGGGGAGGAGGACTCCGAAAGAAAGCAACTCGGCATTCACCGGACGCTCGGGCGCTGCGCCCTGCTTGCGCATGAAGTCGAGAGTCCAGAGAATTCCGCGCATCCGGCTGGGTTTGCGGATCACCGCTCCCGCCATGACCGCGCTGAGATAGAGCCAGTGGCGGCGCAGGCCTTCCATAATGAAGGTGCTGGAGTGCGTCGTATAGGCGAGGAAGCCCACTGCGACGCCGTCACAGTAGTATATGCTGCAACAGACCAGCCCGTCCTCCACCAGCTTGCGGTAGTAGAACTGCCGCGTGAACTCCGGACCCAACCGGGAAATGGGGCTGCCGGGCAGCAATTCGATATGCAGTCGCGCCACGTCCGCCACCGCCGCGAGGTCCTTGGGGTCGAGCCGTTGGAGTCCGTCCTTCATAGCTTACGGATCTTCTTGAAGCGCGCGCTCACCTGACTGACTTCGGCGAGTTCTACTTTGACGGGAATTTTGTAAGCCGCCAGATGCTCGCGGCAGAACGTCCGCACACGTCGCGTCAGTGCAGCCAGGTCTTCGGGCTCCCGCAGCGTCAGGCGGGCCGCGACGATCTGACCGGTGATCGGATTCGGCCGCCCGTACACGGTGGCGTCGCCGACGTTGGGCATCTGAAGCAGCACGCTTTCTACTTCGGCGGGATAGACTTTGGCCCCACCCACATTGATGATCTGCGATTTTCGGCCGAGGAAGCGTACGTATTCGCCGCTGACTTCCACCAGGTCTTCGGTATTCATCCAGCCTTCCGCGTCGAACGGGCTGGGCGCGTTCAGATAGCCGGCCATGGCGGAGGGCGCCTTCACCCAAAGCGTCCCATCGACCACCTTTGTCTCGATTCCTTCGCCGCCCACTTTCACCCACGCGGAGGCGGAGTCCTGGGATTTGGAGCGCAGGATGCCGAGTTCGGTGAGTCCGTATGTCTGCTGCAGCCGGACGTTCGGAAACGCCTCGTGCAAACGCTGCAGCGTGCTGTCGGGCATCACCTCGGTGCCATAGGTGATGAGTTTCAGCGAACTGAGATCGTGGGAGCGATACGCTTCGGAGAGAAGCAGGAGATTGAGGAACGTCGGCGTGGTGGGCAGCAACTCCACTTGGTGAAGCTCGATCAGGCGGCAGATTTCTTCGGGCGAGCGCGATTGGACCGTGACCACGGCGCCGCCGTTTGAAAACGCGTAGAACAACGTGTTGAAGCCGCCGATGTGGTCGAAGAGGAGGAACGTCAGTGTCACCAGTCGCTGACGCTGTACCTTGAATTTCTCCAGCAGCCGGTCCAGGTCGCTGAGCACGGCTTTGCTTTCTCCGGTTGAGCCCGAAGAGAACAGGACCAGGCCGGGCGCGCCGTCATCCAGCAGCTTGCGCAGCATCGGATGAGAAGGGTGGATCTCGCGGTTCTCGAAGCGCCAGGCTCCGTCATCGTCGAATACGGCCACGCGTTCCACTTCCGCGATGCGCAGAAAATCATTGCGGTGCGCGGCGACTGCTTTGGTGATGGGTACGACGATGCACGAGCGGTCGATGAGGGCCAGCAGCAGAGTGCACGTTCCGGGAGAAAACTCGCCTTCCACGGCGACGATGGCGCCGGGGGGCACGCCGGCCTGATCCAGTACCTGCCGCCAGGCCTCGACACGCTCGAGCAGTTCTCCGTAAGTAGTGTGCTCGTCGCGGCAAATGACGGCGGAGGCATCCCGCCACTGCGCCATCTTTTCGAATAGCCAACCCAACGACATTACGCTCCTCCCAGGTAAATGACCTGTCCGGTGACGGAGTCGCTTGCGCGGTGGGCGAAGAAGTCCACTACATGAGCGACGTCCTCGTACCGGCCCAGACGCGAAATCGGAAGCCTGTCGAGAATGTGCTGGATCTTCTCCGGGGGAACGGAGCGAATCAGATCGGTCTCTATCGGCGCCGGGGAAACTACATTGCACGTAATCCCCCAGCCCGCCAGTTCACCGGCCAGGATTTGAGTGAAAGTGGTGATCGCACTCTTCGAAGCGGCGTATACGGATTCGCCGGCGAGCCGCATGGGAACGGCGATCGAGCCGAGGTTGATGATTCTCCCCCACTTTTGCTGCCGCATCAGTTTGGCGCTCTCGCGGCACATCAGAAATGTACCGAGAAAATTGGTATTCATGATGCGCGCCGCGCTTTCCAGCGGCATCAGCACGGTGTGGTTCATGGAGGCGATGCCGGTGTTGTTGACCAGCACGTCCAGCCGGTTATGCCTGTGGCGAATGGAGGTCATCATGCGCCGCACATCGGCTTCGGAGGTGACGTCCGCCAGATGGTGGGTGTAGTTGTCGAGCTCCCAGTCCGGCGCAGTGCGGCTGCAGCCCTCCACCAGGGCGCCCTTCCGCACGAAGTGTTCCGCCAGATGACGGCCGATGCCTTTACGCGTGCCCGTGATCAGGACAATTTCAGGCCCGGGCATGCGAAGGGTCTTCTTGAATCAGGGTATCGATGTAATCGGACAAGGTGCCGACGCTGCGGAACGGGCTGTGCTTCTGCGACATGGCGCGTTCATCGGCCAGGGTGACGACGATGCCGTGGGCCGAGTCGAGTTGCAGTTCCACGTCCACCAGTAGCTGGACCAGCCCCAGCGAATCGAGCACCGCGCTGCGTCCCAGAAGACGGGTTTCGACGGTCAGCGGTTCGGCGGGTAGCGGACCCGCGGCCTCCAGATTTCCGCGCAGGCAAGAAAGGATGAGTTCGGTGATTTCAGTTTTTTGCATGAAGGTGTTCCATCAACGCCGTGGTGGAAACGATGCGATAGTTTCCGGCGACCAGGTCGAGCATGCGCTGACAGCGTTGAAGCTTGGTTTCGCCGCTCAGGTTGGACAGCGTAAAGATGCGCGATTGCCAGTTGGGCAGCCGCTCCGCGGGTAAGGGATCGGCGAGATCCGTCAGATGAAAAAGCATGACCAGGGGCGTACCGGTGCGGCGCGCGCGCTTCAGGCCCCACGCGAAATAGGGCTGCCCGAAAAGCAGCGCGTAAGACGGGCTGAAAGGCACCGGCGAGGGCCGGTGATCGGGCAGAGGGAGTTCCATCAGCCGGTGGTCGAAGACCTGTCCCGGCGCGGCCAGGCGTTCGATTGCAACGTTCAGACGGCCGGCAAAAATCTTGGTGGGAAACGCTGAGGAGTCCCATTCGTAGCCATATTCGGACAGCAGGTTAACCGATTCGCGATCGATTTGATACCCGGGGGCGCGGAAGCCGCGAATGCGAACGCCGGCGAGTTTCTCCAGCCGTTCGCGGCTCTCCGCAATCTCGAAGCGTTTTTGTCCGGTGTCGATCAGCCGCAGGTACGCATGGGTCATGGTATGCGATGCCAGCTCATGACCCTGCTGCACAGCGGTTTCGAGAAGTTCGCGTTTACGCGGATCGTCCAGGCTCTGGGCAATCACAAAGAGCGTGGCCCGAATCTGGTTGCGCGCGAAGAAATCCAGCATGCGGCGAAAGCCGCTCTCGAACAAGGGATCGTCGGTGAAGGGATAAGGCCAGCCGTGGCTTCGATAAATATCGGTGGCGCCGTCCAGATCCACGTGCACCACCGCCGGAGTCTGTGCGCCACTATCGGGATAAGAGTTCATAAGCGCGTAACCATTCAATTTAAACAATTCCGTTTGGTCCTATTGAAGCGTGGCGGCCTGCAGCGTTACGTTGCCAATCGTAGCATTGGTCTGCGTGAAGGTCAGGGTCAGCGTCTGGCCGTTCGACGCGGCTTTGTAGGTGAAGGTGAAGACTCTCAGCGTGGTCGGGCCAGCGGTGTTAACGAGCGAGGTGTCCGTGATATCCGCCGCGCTGCCATCGCTCAATTGCGCCACCATTTTGGTCTGTGCCCGCCAGGCGCCGGCGTAGATGCGCACCGTGCGGGTGGTGGTGTCGGCGGGGAGGGTGAGCCGGAAGCCTTGGTTCTGGCCGGCGAGATAAAGGCCGGTGGTGATATTGGCGCCCGTTGAGGTAGGGGTACCGTCGGTCCAGGTGAAGTTGGTCGGGTTATCGGTGTAGCGGCCGGCCGTGCCGCCGGCAACCGAGGTGAAGGTGCCGATCTGCGAAGTCACGCCGTTCTTATGGTTCCAATCGGTGGCGGCGTTCAACGCCCAGTGTGCCCAGTCGGAGGTTCCTTCGGTGGTCAGTTGGATCGCGGCCGCCGGCACGGCGCTTGAACCCGAGAGCGCGCCGACACCGGTTACCGTCAGCGTGAGGTTGGCGGTGTGGGAGAGCGCGCCGCTGGTCCCGGTGACGACCAGCGGGTAAGAGCCCGGAGGCGTAGAGGCGGAAGTAGTGATGGAGAGGGAAGCCGAGCCGGAGCCGGCGATGGAAGCGGGGGTGAACGTCGCGCCTGCGCCCACCGGCAAGCCGCTGATGGTCAGATCGACATTGGCGGAGAAGCCGTTTAATGCGGAGACAGTGGCAGTGAATACTGCCGGAGCTCCGGCGACCACC
Source organism: Candidatus Solibacter sp. (assembly GCA_039932635.1). Lineage (GTDB taxonomy): Bacteria > Acidobacteriota > Terriglobia > Bryobacterales > Bryobacteraceae > Solibacter. The sequence goes on along the minus strand of JBDTPR010000483.1, from coordinate 894 downwards.
GATCGGGAAGCAGGAGAGGCGGCGACGAAGAAATCGGCCGGGAAAGCGCCGCCGGCGAGAGTGGCGGCTTGAAGCGTGACGTTGCCGCTGGTGGCGTTGGCCTGGATGTAGGTGACGGTCAGGGTCTGGTTGTTGGAAGCGGCGACGTAGGTGAGGGTATAAACGCCGGAGGCGGTGCCGACAGCGATGTTGACGGAGCTATCGGAATAGTCGGGGGCGCTGTTGTCGCTCAAGTGGGCGAGGATGGTGCCCTGGGCTCTCCAGGCGCCGACATAGACGCGTAAGGAGCGCGGGGTGGTGCTGGCGGGGACAGTAAAGCGGTAGCCGTTGCCTTGTCCGGAAACGTAGAGTGCGGCCGTCGTGGAGGCGGCGGAGGCGGTGGGAGAGCCGTCGGACCAGGAGTAGGCGATGGGATTGCCGGTAAACCGATTCGCCGCGGCGGATCCGATCTGGGTGAAATTGCCGATCTGGGGCGTGACGTTATTTTTGTGATTGAAATCGGAAGCGGCGTTGAGGCCCCAGTGTGCCCAGTCGGAGGTGCCTTCGGTAGTGAGCTGGATCGATGTTTGAGGAGTGGCGAAGGAACCGGAGAGAGAGCCGGCGGAACCGGGAGCGGAAACGATGAGAGTGAGATTGTTGGTGTGGGTGAGCGAACCGCTGGCGCCGGTAACGACAAGCGGGTAAGCACCTGCCGGAGTAGTAACGGAAGTGGAGACGACGAGGGAAGAAGTGCCGGCGCCGTTGATCGAAGTGGGGGTGAATGTCGCTGCGGCTCCCACGGGCAGGCCGCTGAGGGACAAGGCAACCGAACCGGTGAAGCCATTCAGTGCGGAGACGGTGGTGGTGAAGGACGCGGAAATGCCGGCCACTACGCCTTGGGAAGCGGGCGTGGTT
>JBDTPR010000482.1:0-5495 GCA_039932635.1 Candidatus Solibacter sp. | reverse complement strand
CCATTCGCCGGGCATCGCCTGCAGGTCCAAGGTGGTGTCGCCAAGAAACTCAGATGGATCCACCTGGCTCACGGTGTCGATCATGAGATCGTAAAGGGGCGGGACGTTACTGACGCCTGCCGTGACGTCGGCAAGCTTGTTCAACGTGGCAAGCTCCTCCGCGCCGAGGCCATTTCCGGTGGAGGGCATTTCGGCGAGTGTGTAACGCGCCAGCGTCTTGAGTGAGAACGGATCGAGGCTGAACTCAAACGGATAGTAGCCGCGCCGGAAGGGAAAGTCTTCGCGTTCGAGATTCAGCGGCGCGCGCATCGCGAGCAGCACGTTCTGAACGGTGATGAGGTGGCCCATCTCCTGAATGGCGATGGTCAGGATGTTGCGAGTCCATTCGATCTTGGACCCAGCCGGGGCGGTGAAATATGCGTAGAGGTATTGCACCAGCAGGGCATGCTCGATCTCTGCGGCGGTATGCAGCAGGAAAATCGCGCGGTCGCGAATGGAGCTGAGTTCGGGGTCGATAGCTGGAATGGCTGGCCCGGCAGTGGGAGGAACTCCCGGTGTCAACCCGCTAGCCTGGTTGTCGGAGGAAAAGCTCAGATTGCGTAGTCTCATATTTTTGTCCTGGCTCGCTATCTTCCTAGCGCGAAGTTCACGAATTCTCTCAACCCGAAGCCGGCGCCGTCCCCGATGGTTGGCCGCCATGTCGGATCTTGGGAAAGGAAGGATTGACTGTCGTACATCAGCAAGCCCGCGAAAGTCTCGGCGACGATGCGACCGCCAACGGGACCGAGGAGTTTGGAACGTACACCAGCGTGTCCGATGACGGTATGCTTTGCCGTTTCGGCGAGGCAATATGTCCAGAGAGGGCAGTTGTTGGCGAACACTGGACGGACACTCTCGATAGGCTGCGTCTCCGGTTGCTCGGCGAATTTGCCGATCAGCACCTCATCCAGAACTTTTTCTCCCATGGCTTTCGCGACTGACTGTCCGGTAGGGAGTCTGAGCCTCCAGCCTCGGAGCAGATTCCTTTCGGCCAGCGACGGGACGATCAGATCGGCGATATCTGACGGCAAGTCCCCGAGCGGGAAGGCGATCGACGAATCGATCCGGTAAGCCAACTGCAGCCGCCGCTTGTTCTCCTCCAGTTGTTCAGGGGTAGGATCGTTGCCTTCGGGAGTCTTGTGATCTTCGTCGAGCATGACGCCATTGGGGCGGTTTTCGATATCGATAAAGCGAGCCCAGTCCAGGGCCCAGTTATCTGCCGGTGCCATAAAGCCTCGCAGGCTGTGGGGCCTCTCCGGCCGGCCTTTCTGGCCAAAAATCGGTAGCAGCGTCTCATCTGCGTCATTGAGGCGGTAGCCGGGCCGAACCATGGAATGGCCGAACCGGTATGCCGCGACGGAAAACTCCAGAGGCATGAAGGCATCGTTTTTGGCGTGGTAGAAGCGCAGAACGGGAGAAGTTTTTGCGATCGAAGTGCCGTTTGCCAAGTGGGGAAATACCGAATGCAAAGTCTCGGGATTAACCAACTTCACCAGGAAATCGTGGATCAGCATCCACTGGTAGTGAAAACGGAGCGTTCGCTGCGCGTCTGCGAAACTGAGTCCCCGGTCTTCGATCAGGCGATTGTGAAAGCGAAAGAACAGGCTCTGAAACTGGCTTACCAGGACATTCTCGTCGTTTCTAGGATCGCCAATGATGGCGCGCGCAGGCTGCCCCGGAGCCGTGCGGGTGTCATTGCGGGGAAGGTCCCTGGCTTGCTGATTCAGGGCGCCGCCGCCGCTCAGTGGCTTTCCCAACCAGAACTTAGTACGTCCAGGCCCGCCGCTGAAATCGTACAGGTATGGCTGATCATCCGGACCGCGTCCGTAAACATTGTCAAGATCGAAGCGCGGCGTCCGGAAATCCACTAGTCCATCGGGATCGTTCTGCTGCTGTAGAGAACTGGCGGGGTCGAAGGTTAAATCATGATCCACGAACTGCCCCAGATACGTGTACAGAGCAGGAATGCCGCTTTCCTCAGCATCCGGGCCGTCTTTCGGCTCATCCCGTCCACTCACCATCCTCACCGCGAGTTCATGCAGATTCGCGAGATTCTCCGCATCGTTGACGCCGAACTCGGCCGGCGGTAAAGCCCGGAACATTCGCCCGAATGCGCCGGTGAATAACAATGAACTCCTGGAGAGTCCGAGTCCGCGAACGCCGCGTCCGTGGGGAGTGGGGGCGTTTCCGGCCCGTGAGCTGGTCGATTTTTGAACTGTCATCTAAATCCTCTTTTTTGAAATGTTTATTGGCCCGATTCCCTCAAGTCCCGTGAAGCCTGATGGCGCCGATCACGGTTCGACGACTTGGCATTTTTCTAAGTTGAGTCAGTCTCAGAACAGGTCGACGGTTTCGTGTGCGATCACTTGCTCGTCAAATCCCGTAGTTCGTAAGACCCTGACCTCGGCCTTTGTAGCGTTGGGAAATTGATTGCGATCAATTTCGACGTCGGGAGTGGGACGTCCAACGGCAATCGTGTTCCAATGCCCGTCCGTATCCGGCTTCACCTGAACCGAGTAGGTTACGCCGTCGACCGGTTGAAACTGGCCCGCCTGCGTGAGTTCGAGCAGGCGTCGATGCGGTCCGCTTTCCGGCGTCATGGCCAGACCCAGGTTGGCGGGCTGCGCCGCCGGGGCGGGCTCACCACCCGCATAGCGGCTGACCTCTTTGCCGTTGAACAACAGAGCGATGGATTTCATGCCGTCGACGCGGGGAAGATCGCTTTGAATCAGCCCGACGTCTCCGCGGTCTCCGCCGTCGCCCGAAGACCGGCGCACTACTACCGCTTCGCGGTGGAGCGGCTGCCCAGCGGCATCTTCCGCCACCAATTCGACATTGGCCTCGCGAGCAGCGTCGCTCTGCACGGTGGAAGTCGAAGGATTGACATAGAGGATCTTCCCATCGCCCGTCTTCATGTTCACGGTCGCTACTACATGCACGAAATCACCAGACTGGATTGTCGACATAGCTTCTCTCCTTTCGTCTCGAACTTAGTTGGGGCACGCGCCGCGGAGCCATTTCATCCTCCTACCAGCGCATCTTCCTCGGCGAGTCGCTTCAAGATCGCCTGATAGGTGTAGGCTGAAATCCACTGATTCGCAGCGTAGGTCATGATGTCATGACAAGAGGTTCCCACCAGAGGCGTCATGGGCAGCTGAAGGGCCGCATCGCCCACATCGAATCCTGCAAATCGCCCATCGGGGGGGCTGATGCAACCGTTGGCATAAGGAAATGCGGGATCACTCGCGTCCTGCTGGCCGGGCGGAAAACCGGGATGAAATCGGCCGAAGGTGTGGCCGAGTTCATGCGCTCCGTACCAGTCCGCGTAGGACGCGTCACGATCGCCCGCGAAACCGTTGGGCACACCGGCCGGACCGGACGCGACGACGTCGGGTTGCGGCGTGCCGGGAATCGCGAAGGCCTTGCCACGCATGAAATTGCGCGATCCATCGTCATCGACCAAGCCGAAGTAATGCGTGCGCGGATCCACACCGCTGCTGACTTCCCGGCTGCGTAGAGCGGCGATCTGGGCGTTCGCCAGATCCGCGGTGGACTCGTTGAGCGGCGCGCGGAAATCGGCGTCAACGACGATCTGCGACCACGTGACCGAGGCCGTGGGATAAGCCCGCAGTAGAAAGGATTTGAAATACGCGAAATGAATGGCAGCCGGCGAGACATTCTCCTGGCCATTGTCATAGCGCAAGCCGATCACACGTATGCGCAGCGGCGGCGCCTTCTTCAGCGTCACCTCAACCGGAGCAGGAGTTCCGATGGCGAGATCGGAGCCTCCCGGTTGATACAGACGGCTCACGCGGAGGCGCAGCCTGCCAGCCGCCAAGGCTCCGGGCGGGAGCCTGAAATTGAGACTCTTCGTCATATCGGCCCGCTGCTCGCCGAGACTGACCGGCTTTGCCGGGTCAAGGGTAATGGCGTTGAGACCGGGCAGATAGGTTTCGGCCGCGCCGCGGCTCCACGCAATCTCGCCTGCCACTCTGCCGGAGCGCGCGATGGTTGCCGCGTCGAGATAGACACGGGCGACGGCGGTCTTCTCCGCGATGAGATCGACACTGTTGGCCATATCCTGGACACATTGTGTGATCTCGATTCCGCGAATTGCCAGCGCAGGCGCAGGTCCGGCCAGCGTCATCACCGGGGGGCGTCTGCGGAAGGGCTGCGGATAGCCCAAGCCTTTATTGTTTAGTTTCGTCATGCGTTTCCAGTCTCCTCCCATTTATTTCGGGCACTAAGGCCGATGCCTTGCCTGACGACCTTCGCCTTTCCCAGAACGCATTTTCACGGAACCGCATTTCCAGGCCGTAGTAATGATCCAGGTTGGCGCGATACGTGCGTACGATGTGCGCGATGTGCTCCCCATAAGCCGGCAACGCCGTAGCGTCGCCGTGGAGCGCCTTGAGCGCGGTCTCAGCGCCGCGATCACCGGTGTAAAGAGCGTTGAAAATACCCTGGGATGAAAGTGGGTCGAACGCTACCGCGGCGTCGCCAACCGCGCACCAGCCGGCGCCGCAGCAGGTAGCGAGCGCCTGACTTCGCGCAGACGTTCGAAACACGGGCATGTCCGGCGGTAGAGCACTGGCGGGCAGAGAACTGACGTCGAGCGAGTGCGTGTTGCGAAGCAGCGCACGGAAGCCCTCCGCGTCGCAAGAACTCCGCGCCGACGGAAGGTCCGCATCGGTATGGTAGGCGAGGATGCGGTGACGGTCCGGTAAAGTAGCCTGATACCACCATCCTTCCTCGACGGCTTCGACCACCGAGAAACCGGAAACCGCGGATGCCCGTTGTGGCGGGAGCTTGACGAACCGGCACACCAGACGGTCAAAGACCCGCGGGCCGGCTTCCGTGGCGATGACCGCCGGTAGCGGTCCGCGACCGTACGCCGAAATGAGGAATCGCGCATCGAGACTCAGGTTCATGTCGCTGGAGCGAAGCTCCGCGCGCCAGCCTGAGCCTCCTGGCGACGTTCGAACCAGCAGGGACATATGAGCCGGCGCGATCAGCCTTACGCGGCGGCTGCGCACCGCATCGCGAAACATCGCATCGAAGGCGACGCGATCGAGAGTCCACGCGTGCCCCAGCGGATCGTTGAAACCGTCGCGAAGGGTGACGACCCCGGAGCCCCACAGCGACGCGGCGCCGAGACTGGGGAGGTGACCGCCGGCCTCAAACTGCTGTCTAAGATTCAGGCGTTCGAGGAGTCTGAGCGCCGCGCTTGGAAGACTCTCGCCGATCCGCGGCGCGGGAGTTGCAGAGCGGTCGATCAGGACGACCTTGGAGCGCTCCGCTAGAACGAGAGCCGCCGCACATCCGGCTATGCCCGCGCCAACGATTAGAATGTCCGCTTGTTCGCCTGGCATATCACTGCCCCGGTCCGAACGGGAAGTTGCCGAGCCGGTCGGTAAAGGCGACCGCGCGTGCGGCGTGTTCGGCTTCCGCAGTCA
>JBDTPR010000481.1:0-5495 GCA_039932635.1 Candidatus Solibacter sp. | reverse complement strand
GGAGATGGTACGGACTTTTGAAGTGCCCAGACTCGCGAATTGGGTTCGTCTACTACTCGAGAAGATCCACCCCCGCTAAGTCTCCATTCTAGCCGAAATCCGCGCCGGTTGGGAAAGCGGTTTAAAACAAAATCGCGTCTGTTCGTTTTTTACTCTCGCAGCGGGCAGTCCGACGAAGAACTCCGGCGGCTTCAACGGAGTACAATACGGAGCAAGCAAGTATGTCAACCGGCCGGCGCAACTTCCTGCTCGCGACTCTCGCCGCACTCGGCACGACGGCCACGCGCGCGCAGGTGACCACCGTGCCTCGTCCCAAACTCGGCACGCCCCAGGAACCCAAGCGGACCCCCAACATACGCACCGATATCAACCTGGTTCTGGTGCCCGTGACCGTGTGCGATCCGCAGAACCGTCCTGTCACCGGGCTGGAGAAGGAACACTTCAAAGTCTTCGACGACAAAGTAGAACAGACCATCACCCACTTCTCGATGGACGACGAGCCCGTCACCGTGGGACTGGTCTTCGACATCAGCGGTAGCATGGGCCCGAAACTCCAGAAGTCGCGGCAGGCGGCGGCGGAATTCTTCCGCACCTCGAACGTGGAAGACGATTTCTTCCTGGTGGAATTTAACGACCAGCCCAAGATGGTGGTCTCGCTGACGCGCGACGTGGAGGAGATTCAGAATCAGCTCACCTGGGCGCAGTCCAAAGGGCGCACGGCGCTGCTCGACGCCATTCTTCTCGCCATGAACGAGATGAAGAAGTCGAAGAAGAACCGCAAGGCGCTCCTGATCATTTCCGATGGCGGGGACAACAGCAGCCGCTACACGGAGAGCGAAGTCAAACGCCTGGTGCGCGAGAACGACGTGCTGATCTATGCCATCGGCGTATTCGAATCGGGCAGTGGGCGCATGCGCTCCACCGAAGAAGCGGGAGGCCCCGGCCTGCTCAACGATCTCTGCGAACAGACCGGCGGACGCCACCTACCGGCCGAGGTTTCGGAGCTTCCGGACATTGCGGCCAAGATCGGCGTCGAGTTGCGCAACCGCTACGTGCTCGGCTTCTCACCGGCCAACCAGGTGCGCGATGGCCGCTATCATACCCTCCAGGTGAAAGTGCTTCCGCCTAAGGGATTGAACATACCGGCGCTGCGCGCTTACTGGCGCCGAGGCTATCTCGCGCAACCCGAGTAAGTGGACGCTCCCGTCACCAACATCGCACAATAACGTTACTCTCACGTGTGGAACTTTCGCGTGCGTTCGGTGTCTATTTAAGTGGAGGTTGACGGCAATGACAACCATCCCGAAGCAGTTCAAGTAAGACCGGCCGCATAGCCTGAACCACCCGGTTTACAGGCGCAATCCTTGGAAATACCGAATGGGGACGTAGTGTGTCCACGAGGGCATACGAAAGGAGCACCACCATGTTCGAAACGGCAACACTCTCCTATGGCTCACCCGCGAAAAGGGTCTGGGCTACCGCGCTGGGCTTCACCGGACAGGCGATGCTGATTGGCGGCGCCCTGCTGGCACCGATGGTCTTCCCACAGACTTTGGGCAAGGCCTTCTTAATAACTTCTCTTACCGCTCCCGGTCCGCCTCCTCCTCCGCCGGCGCCTCCGGGTCCGCGCGTTGTACCGAAAGGTGCGCGTCCCGTGATCACGCAGTTCAACGAGCACGTCTTGACATCACCGGTTAGCATTCCAGCAAGGGCTGAGATCCTGATCGACGAACCTCCGGTCCTGGCGGGCAGCGGCACCGGTATCGTCGGCGGCAGTACTGGTGGCGATCCGAACGGTATTGCGGGTGGGGTGCTGGACACGGTTCGGGCCGATGCCCCGCGTCCCACGCTGGTAGCGCGCATTCCGGAACCCAAGGCGCCTCCGGCAGTCGCGCCGGTGGTCAAGGCCCCGCGGATCACACAACTTCAGATGGCGACGCCCATCCGGCGCGTGGACCCGATCTATCCGAAAATCGCCATCGCGGCGCACGTATCGGGCACGGTGGAGTTGCTGGGTGTGCTCGGGGCCGACGGACGCATTCACGAATTGAAGGTCCTGCGCGGCCATCCGCTGCTGATCAAGGCGGCGATGGATGCGGTGCTGCAATGGGTCTACGAGCCCACGATCCTGAACGGACAGGCCGTGGAGGTCTCCGCGCCAATCAGTGTGAACTTCATTCTCAGGTGATGTCAGTTGCTAATGCGGTGAGGCTGCCGGGGTGGCGCAATTCGCGCTGCCCCGGCGTTTTGCATTCGATGTCCTCCTGTCTTCGTGGGGAGGACTTCAGTCGGCGCACCGACTTCATTCGGTGCATCCGAGCGCAGTTCGGACTTACTTCACCAAGCCCTGTCCGCGGAGCCACTGTTCGGCGAGTTTGGGCCAGCCGGTAACCGCCTTCTCGCTGGCCCGGAGTCCATACCCGTGGCCGCCCGTGGCGTAAATGTGAGCCTCGGCCGGCACCTTGGCGGTGCGCAGTGCCGCGTAATAGACCAACGTGTTCTCCACACCGACACTGTCGTCCTCGGTCTGAATCATGAAGCTGGGCGGCGTGTTGGCGGTCACCTTGAGATCGGTGGAGAGGACGGGTCCGTGCTCGCTCTTGGTGGTCAGATAAGCGGGGTAAATCAGGAGCGTGAAATCGGGACGGCAGCTTACCTTGTCGGCCGCATCGATGGGTTCATAGGTGCGGGTCTCGTAGCTGTTGCTCAGCATGGCCACCAGGTGTCCGCCGGCGGAGAAGCCGAGGATGCCGATGCGCTTGGGATCGAGGTTCCATTCGGCGGCGCGTGCGCGCACCATGCCGACGGCGCGCTGCGCGTCCTGCAGCGGCGGCGTGTGGCGTGGCAGTCCCGCGCGCACCGGCACGCGATACTTCACCAGCGCGCAATTCACTCCCAGCGTGTTAAGCCAATCGCAGACCTCGGAGCCCTCCAGATCGAGCGCGAGGATGCTGTAGCCTCCGCCTGGGAAGACCACGACGGTGGCGCCGCTGTTGCGGCCGGCGGGTGCGCGGTAGAGAGTCAGCGTGGGCGTGCTGACGTTGCCGAGGCGGATCAGGGCCTTGCCGGCGACCAGGTTGTCGGTGGGCTTGGTGGTGTCCTTCTCGGCAGGCAATCCGCCCCTATCGCCGGGCGGAGTGGCGGGCCACAGGGGGATTGGCGCATCGGCGGCGGAGAGCACGGCGGCGAAAGTCACTACGAGGCAGATCAGGTTACTAAGCTTCATTTCAGCAAACAGCATACCGCGCGCCGCAGTGGTAGGATTGCCCTCATGAGAATGCCCGTGATTCTATTGGTGCTATGTGGAACTCTAGGGGCGCAGGCCCCGGCGCCGAAGTACGAGGTTCACCGTACTGCGCAGCGGCTGGTGATCGATGGCAAGGCCGACGAAAAAGCGTGGGCCGCGGCGCAACCGGTCGAGTTCATCTTCCCGTGGGAGGCGCAGACCGGTGCGAAGCAGAAAACCGTCGCGCGCCTGCTGTGGGATGACGACTATCTGTACGTCACATACGAATGCGCCGATACCGACATCGTGGTGCATTACACGGAGCGCGACGATCCAACCTATAAGGACGATACGGTCGAGATCTTCATCAATCCCAAGCCGACGCAGACGGGACTATATTTCGGGCTCGAAATGAGCGCGCGGGCGATCCTCTACGACTATCTGATGTACGACTCGCGCTACGCCATGAAGCGCTTCAACATGCAGGGCGTGCAACTGGCCACAACGCTGCGCGGTACCGTGAACGCCCGTGGCGACCGGGACGAGGGGTGGACGCTCGAAGTCGCGATCCCCTGGGTCAATTTCGAAGAGATGTCGAAGAAGCCCGAGGTGGGTACGGCGTGGACATTCAATATGGCGCGGTGGGACGGCGTGGAACCCGACCGCCGCATGAGTATGTATCTCGATCCGGGTACACCGCGGGCCAATCCGCATGTGCCGGCAAAGTTCGGGGAGTTGGTGTTCGTGAAGTAGAGACTACCGGCTCATTGCAGCGGCGTGGGGCTGGGCCGGCCGAAAGTAGGCGTCCGGCGCAAGAAACCGGAGCAGACAGCCGACGCCGCCAAGGCGCATGAGGACATCGCTGTCATGAACGATCTCAATGCCGCAGCCACCCAGTTCGGCCAATCTCGCCAGTTCCTCCTTTACGTCCAATTCACGGGTATCCGTCGACCCGCAGTGGGCGCAGTTTACGGGCTGCGACGGTTGCAAGGCAAGCGTGTCGCAACTGCTACACACCCAGGCAGGTTCCGGCCGGTATTCGGTGGCCATCACAAGCATGTCCACTTGACGGCATTGGAGCGCGAGCAAACTTGCTCTTGATCCAGCGACCGCGAGGCCATTGGCACAGATATTCATCTGCAGCCGGTCGACGGCGTCGAGCGATTCCTGCTGCTCCTCTTCAATGAAACTCGCCAGCGTCTCCGCCACGATGGTACTGGTGCGCTCATTGGCGGAGGCGGGCACGACGTCGATCAACTTGGAGGACAGGCGCTTGGGCAGGGCCTCCGGGATGAGCGCCGTCATTCTTGGCGTGCCAGCGAGAATCAGATGGCCGTAGCCTCCCTTTGCCATCACGTCGTCCACGCAGCGCACCACCTCGTTGGCGAACCGATGGTTTGGTTCGGGGCGATGGTTGCGATAGTGTTCACGGCCCCAGCCGCTGCCCGCCCGCTCGCGGAGTTCAGGGCGTTTCGCCCAGGCGGCTTCGGTGACCGAGCCCAGATGGACTTCCAGAATGCGGGTGCTGCGCTCGTTCACCACAACCAGGACGTAGCGGTGATAGTTGTCCTTGAGTTCGACCAGATGGTAAATGTTCGCCGTGGAGTTGACGGCAAGCCAGTTCGGCAGTGGGACGCGGAACTCGAGGTCGAGGAAGAAGTCCACGTCGCCGGCGCGCGAGAAGATAGCGGCGCTCCTGCTCTCCGGTTGGAAGCCGGCATCGAGGCGTGACTCAATGTGGAGGAGCGCCTGCTCGAAGGCGTCGCGTTTTGCCAACGCCAAAGTCTTCCGCAGTAAGCGCACACGCTCATCCAGAATCCGCCGGGCTTCGGCCAGACCGTGTTCAAGATTCAGGTAACAACTGACCATCGGCGCATCGGTTTCCGCGATCGTCGCCAAAGTCAGGACGTGTTTTTGCAGCGTTTGAATTTCCATTTTGAAGATTCCCCCATCACGAACGTTGTATGTCTTTTTAGCCGCCAAATACACTGAGCAGCCTGCCCATGAAGCCGCCCTCTTTCTGCCGGATAAGATCGAGTTCCCCCTTATCCAGCCAGACGCCTTCGCAAGCGAAGCACTTATCGACGCGGACACCGCCGAAAGCGATTTCATCAAGTTGCATACCGCACTTCGGGCACCTCATGAAGTGGAGCGCACGATCCCGCTCCCGGTCTTGCGCCAACAGATTAGCCCGCCGTTCGGCGGCGGCAATCTGAGCGCGTTCGATTTCCAGGAGGGCAAAGTGCTCCTCTTCACTCTCAACGCCTAG